>DATLWP010000387.1:0-1639 GCA_035576265.1 Candidatus Polarisedimenticolia bacterium | reverse complement strand
TTCGTAGGAGTAAAAGGGATTTTCGCCCGCCGTTGATTCGCCCCAGCCCGCAACGCCGTCCACATCCGCCTCGACGAGCAAAATCCGGCGCAGATCGGACTTGCCGAAGCTCGTTTCGAACGGCGCGCGCAGCCGAAGATGAATCTCGCGCAGCTTAAGTTTGCGAGGCCGCATTCTTCGCTTTCACTCTTCTCCGGGCGCCGGGAGCTGCAGACCGGCAACCGCACTGGCAGGTTCGAGGGCGTAGACCATTGTCGCACCGCCCGATTCGACGTTCGTGGCGACGTAGCCCTTCGCGAACCATTTCTGGAATTGCTCGCGCGCTTCGGCTTGAATGCGCGCGGCCGCCGGGCGGTCGCCTGCCTTGATTTCAGCGAGATTCGAGGGCAGCGTGATGTGCTCGACGGGCCCCTTTGCGGGGAGAGGATCGTCCGCGAGGATCGATTTCACGCGCTCCGACCCGAGCCACCATTCAGCCACGAGCCGATCGGTGGGAAGTCCGGCGTGCAGCGGACTCTTCGTCACGCCATAGCAATCCGGAATGAACCGGCGGACGACAACGCCGAGACGCACGAGATTGAAGCGGGCGTTCTTGAGTTCCAGCGGATCGAAGGTCCATTCGATGAGATCGATGCCGCGTTTCAGCGCGTCTTGCCGCTGGAACAGCTTGAGCCGCCGCCCGACGCCCTGATCCTGGTGGCCGGGTAGAACAGCGGTCATATGGGAATGGAAAAACGGCTTGCCGGCGCGCACGCCTACGAGCGCGAGAGTAAAGCCAACCATTTCGCCGCCGCTGAAGGCGCCAAGCACCTGTCCGCCCGTGTGCTGCGCGACGACGAAGATCGCGGACGGGACGGCGATTTCCGTGCCCCACGTCAGATGTTCGACGCGAACACATTCCTCATATTCCGCCAGCGTGGTGCAGTGGCGGATTTCGATATCCGGCGTGCCTCGGAGCTGCGTCATTCGCCTGCCGTCAACTTGCCCCGGCCGGCTTCACGCCGGCGAGAAGCGCGAGTTCGCGCCACTTCCAGTGGCAATCGACGTCGACAAATCCGATTTCGCGCAGCCACCGCAGTTGCGTTTCGAGATCGAGCAGGATGTTCTCGGCGTCCTCCTGCTCGCGGGTCATTTGAAGCGCCCGCAAAAACTGATCGTGCAATGCTTCGGTCGGAGGGGCGACGTGCTCCAGGTTGCAAAAGATGCCGCCGGGCCTGAGTAGGTCGAATATCTCGGCGTACAGGCCTCGTTTCCGCTCGTTCGTGAGGTGGTGAATGGCGAAACTCGAAATGACGCAATCGAATCGGCCCAATGGTGGGAGCTCTTTCGCGAGATCGTGCGCCACGATGGTCACGCTCGGATCGCGGCCGAACTCCCGCCTCAAAATTTCGAGCATTGTCGGTGAAAAGTCCAGGCCCACAAATTGCGCGGCGGGGAGCAGCGTCTTTACAAGCGTGATGAGCCTTCCGGCGCCCGTCCCAAGATCGAGAATCCTTTTCGCGTTGGCGGGCACGAATTCGAGCAGGGCGGCCTCGCCCTCATGGCGGTGCGGCAGCGTGTCCGCGCGGCGGAGATATTCCTGCGCGTGCTCAGGCGTCGACCACAGATTAGTGTCGGAGGCTTTCGTCATTGATTCATT
>DATLWP010000386.1:0-7203 GCA_035576265.1 Candidatus Polarisedimenticolia bacterium | reverse complement strand
GCGGCCATCACGGCCGAATCGGCTCTGGCGACACACCGCAGTGATGAGACTCTCGTGACAGTTTGGGAGGGCAGATTGTGTCCAATCGCTTGTGTGCGTAGAATAGCTTTGGTTAGTGACCTTGGTCGAGGCTGCTCGAATGGGTTCTCCTTTCAACATCCTGCCGGGCGAATCCACACCGCCGCCTGGCGAGCACCGCAGGCCCTCGTGGCTGCGGGTGAGAGTCGGGGGCGGTCCGAACCACCGAGACTTGAATAACATCATGCGTGCGCTCGACCTGCACACGGTGTGCGAGAGCGCGCGCTGCCCAAACATGGGCGAGTGCTGGGAGCGTCGCACGGCAACGTTCATGATCCTCGGAAACATCTGCACGCGGGCGTGCGGATTTTGCGCGGTGCCCAGCGGAAAGCCTCTGGGTCCGCCGGACCCGAACGAACCGGAGCGAGTGGCCGAAGCGGCCGAGCGAATGGGGTTGCGCTACGCGGTGGTGACCTCGGTGAATCGCGACGATCAGCCGGACGGAGGCGCCGCGATTTTCGCACGCACCATCGCGGAGATCCGCCGCCGCCTTCCACGCTGTCGTGTAGAGGTCCTGATTCCGGATTTTCGGGGCGACTGGCGCGCGCTCGAGACGCTGATGGCCGCGCGGCCCGACGTGCTCAACCACAATATCGAGACCGTGCCTCGTCTCTATCGCCGCGTGCGCAAGGGAGCGGTCTACGAGCGCTCGCTCGAACTGCTGCACCGCGCGCGGGAAATGGCGCCGGATATACCGACCAAGACGGGGATGATGCTCGGATTGGGCGAGACGCGCGAAGAAGTTTTGGACGCTATGCAGGAGATCGTCGCGCAGGGAACGCACATCCTGACGCTCGGGCAATACCTGCAGCCCACGAAGGAGCACTTGCCCGTCGAGCGATACGTCCATCCGGATGAATTCGCGGAATTCAAGCGGCTCGGCGAACAGATGGGATTCAAGCACGTCGAATCCGGGCCGCTGGTTCGCTCTTCCTATCACGCCTTCGAACAGGAAGAGGCCGCGCGAGCGTAGTGGCGAACGATCTCCACGCCATTCTTTTCCAGCGCAGTGTGACGTCCTGCACCAAATCCACACTAATTCAGCGAAGCGAGAAACGAATTCGCCAGATTGCGGACGCGTGCGGCACAAGCGGCATCCGGGACTGATTCCGAGGATGTGAGTGCGGAGTGGAAATATTCCGAGGCTTTCGCGTTGCGGCCAAGCTCTGCGTTGAGGTTGCCGAGAAGCAGCGAGAAGACCGGATTGTGCGGGTAGCGCGCGGCGAGCGGCGCCGCAATCTCGAGGGCCTCTGCATAGCGCTGGTCGTAATTGCGAAGGTTCTTTGCCAGATAAAAGCGCGCGGCGACCCGCGAGAGCACGCCGCGATCAATTCCGATTTTCATCTGACGAAGTCCCTCCTCTTTGTTTCCTCCGGGAATGCCCATGAAAAATCGAAGTATTTTCACGAGCGGTGAAAGCGTATCGATGTAGTAGTTGTAGAGGCCGAGGCCGGCGGAGGCATCGGCCATGTTGGGATCGAGCCGCAGGGCGCTCAGAAATTCCGCGCGTGCAGCGACGCCCGCGCGGGCAGTGTTGCGACGCTCGTCGCGCAGGCCGTAGAGCCGGGCTTTGAGCGCCCAACCCATTCCAAGGTAGAGGTGCGTCTCGGCGGACTCCGACTTTTGCAGCCGCGCGCGAGAAAGCGCGATGGCTTTGTCCGCGAGGTTAAGATAAGCGGCGTCTTCGGGCTTTTTGCCGCGCTTCCACACGTCCACCATTCCCCATTTAATTTCGCAGGCAGTACAATAGATCTTCCACCACTCAGCCTCGGCCTCGAGCAGGTAGCCGACCGGGTTTTCAGGCTGCGCCCGTTCGATACCGTGCGTGATTGCGATCGCTGCATCCGGATCGCCGCCATAGATTGCGTCCAAGGCGTGCGCGGCGTCCGGAGACAGCACAATGCCGCCGGCGCGGGCCGGCGCACAAAGGCACAGCACAACGACGCAACTCCGGAGGCCCGACATCAGGACCCGTCGGACGATTGCCCCCGCAGCATTTTTAGATCTGAAAATCTGAGCTACATGGTGTTTCATTTCACTCTCTTCAACCAGCCGGCGAGCCAAGCGGCGGTTACGTACATGGTGAAACATTCGAGCGCAAACGGCAGAAAGCCCAGATAACCCGGCGCCGGCATCTCGAATATTTTCGTCCGCTGAAACATCGGAAAGGTATAGTGCCACTTCGCTGCCGCCCAGTTGTTCCAGAATTCCCATAGCCAGCCGCAGATCCAGCCGGAAAGAAGAAAGCCGTACAAGCGGCGGCGAAAGCCATCCGAAAGATCGCCCAGAAACGAAGGCAATCCGAGCCGGCGGTTCACAGGATCGAGGACGAGAAGGAAGCCGAGCCACAGCAGCACGAAAAGATAGGCGGCGATCCGCTGTGGCACGACCAGCGGGACGATCAAGCAGATTGCACCGCACGCGATCAGCGCGTTTTCCGCGGTCCGCGAAATCGTCCAAGGCTCGGCCGGGAGAGGTGGAAGGAGCGCCTGCACGAGGTCGGAGGTCTCGAAGAGCGCCGGCGTGATCGTGGCGAACGACCAGCCGTAGCCGAGAAGCGCGGCGGGCCACTCGCGCGGCACGCCGTCGTAGGTCCAGTTCTGCAGGCGGAAGTTGTAAGCCTCGAAGATCAACCAAAGAGGGATCGAGAGAAACGCCATGCGCACCATGACGATGGGTGCGTCGTGCAGGCGCGAACGGTTGGTGAGCGCCAGGACGGCAGCGTCGGCGATCAGAATGTAAGCGCTCCAGACGATGGGCGTGAAATACGTGGCCACCGGCTCGACTTTGCGAAACAGGAGCCACTCAGCGCCCGCGAGCGCGAAAAGCCCGAGCCAGCCGTGCACTGGAAAGGGCTGCTGCCGGCGACAACGAAAGAATCCGGCGACGAGAGCCGCGATAGTGGCGACCGTGATGCCGACTCCGATGGGTATCGCGTGCGGGACCATGCGCGCCGATTCCGTCCTCGAACCTCATGGCGTATGGTAGCGCAGTTCGTTGCAGTTTTCGGACGACGTTGAGCGCTTTCTTGTTATGCTCTGCTGCCTGCCTTGGCCGGTATGCAGGGCGCGAGTGATCAGATACTGCCACCGGGCGAGTAAATGACGTGAGCGAGCCGGAAAAACTCGAACGCGGATTGGGCCTCCTCGAAGCGACGTCGCTCAACATGACGTTCATGGTCGGGATCGGGCCGTTCGTGGTGATCCCGTTCGTGATTCACGCGATGCACGGCGGGGCGCTCAGCCTGGTGGCATGGGCGGCGGGAGCGGTGCTGGCGGCTTGCGACGGGTGCATCTGGGCGGAATTGGGCGCGGCCATGCCGCAGGCTGGAGGAAGCTACGTCTTTTTGCGAGAGGCGTACGGCCCAAGGCGCTGGGGCCACCTCCTAGCGTTTCTCTACATCTGGCAGACGCTGTTTCAGGGCCCGCTCAGCATCGCCTCGGGCGCGCTCGGATTCGCGGATTATTCCGGCTACCTAGTCGAAGAATCGAGCCGGATGGCCGGGGCGCTGGGAATCGCGGGAGGGATGCTCGGCGCACGCGAAAAGAACCTGATCGCCGCAGCGGTCGTGGTTCTGATCGTGCTGCTGCTATACCGGCGGATCACGGAGATCGGAAAAATCTCACTGGTGTTCAGCGTGGTGGTGATCGGCACGATCCTGTGGATCATTTGGGGCGGGGCCGGCCATTTCGATGCGCACCGCGTGTTCGATTTTTCCGGCGAAGCGGGAAGTTTTTCGTGGCTGCTGTTTGCGGCGCTGGGGCACGGCACAGTGCAGACCGTTTACAGCTATCTCGGCTACTACAACGTGTGCAATCTCGGCGGCGAGATGAAGAATCCCGAGCGAAACATTCCGCGCGCGATCTTCATATCCATACTCGGGATCACGGCGCTCTACCTCGCCATGCAGACGAGTATCCTGAGCCTGATTCCGTGGAGAGAGGCGGAACGATCAAGCTTCATCGTGAGCACGTTCATCGAACGCGCCTACGGGAGCGAGTGGGCCACGCTTGCGACCGTGCTCATTCTGGTGACGGCGCTGGGATCGGTATTTTCAGCGATGCTCGGATATTCGCGCGTGCCGTATGCTGCGGCGCTCGACGGAAACTTTCTGTCCATTTTCGGGCGCGTGCATCCGAAAAAACACTTTCCGCACGTCTCGCTCGTCGCGCTGGGTGCCGCGGCGATCATCTTTAGCCTGCTGTTCAGCCTTTTTTCCGTGATTCGAGCCATCCTGGCGATGCGCTGCATCATCCAGTTCATAGGCCAAGGTGTGGGACTGATCCTCCTGCGGCGGAAGTGGGGGCGCGAGCGGCTGCCGTTCCGGATGTGGCTGTACCCGTTGCCGGTAGTGATCGCCATCATCGGTTGGGTGGGGATCTTTATTTCGACAGGCCGGACGCCCATGCTGGCATCGTTGGCCGCGGCGGCAGCGGGAATTCTTGTATATTTGGGACGCGCGCGATGGCTGCGCCAATGGCCCTTTGAGGAGATCGCACAGTGAACTGCACGATGAAACCGAGGACGCGGAGATGGAGTCTGTTCTTGCTCGTGGCGGCCGTCGCAGCGATGGCTACGGGCGCGGCCGTGCAGGCCCAATCGCTCCCCCAGACGGTCGAAGCGATCAACAAATCGCGCATCGCGACGCGCATTCTTTTCATCACGGCGCATCCCGACGATGAATCGGCGAGCTTGCTGGCGTATCTCGCGCGCGGACTCGATGCGGATGTCGCTCTGCTGACGATCACTCGCGGGCAGGGCGGACAGAATGCCATCGGACCCGAGCAGGATGCCCAACTCGGCGTGATTCGCACCACCGAGCTGCTGGAGGCGGATGCCCATTACGGCGTGCACCAGTTTTTCACGCGCGCCGTGGACACCGGCTTCTCGAAGAGCCCCGAGCGCACCATGAAGATCTGGGGCGACACGATTCCGCTCGAAGACATGGTCCGCGTCATTCGAACGTATCGGCCACAGGTCGTCATCAACGGCTGGGGCGGCGTCCATTTCGGGCACGGCCAGCACCAAGCCAGCGGAATCCTCACGCCGCAGGCGGTGGCCGATGCCGCTGACCCATCGAAATTCCCCGAGCAGATCGCCGAAGGCCTGAAGCCGTGGAAGGTCACGCTGGAATTACGGCCCGCGGGCTTCTTCGGGTTCGGCCCCGGCGGAGAGTTGCCCGCGGGCGCCGTGCAATTGCCCGTGGCGAATGTTTCTCCACTGTGGGGAAAGAGCTACATCGAAATCGGAATGGAGGGGCACGAGCAGCACCGGTCGCAGGGCACCCCGTCGCTGTTCGGCAATCCGTTTTTCCGCCGCCCGATGTACCTCATCACGGAGCACGGGCAGGAAGCCGGCGGCGGTTTCGACGCGAAACTGCTGGCCGAGCCGATCGCTTCGCTGGCGGAGCGCTTTCCTCATCTCCGGGAATTGCTCGCCCCGGCGCTCGCCTCGGCCGATGCGTCGCTCACCGCGGCGACGAAGTCGGTGCTCGCTCTGGACCGCGCGACCGCCGCGCAATCGCTGGCGGCAGCCGGCAAGGAGATCGCCTCCCTCCGCGAAAAGGTGTCGAACGCCGGCGGCGATGAGAGCGCCGACGCTCTTCGCGAACTTCAGGGCGTGCAGGATCGCATCAACGCCGCGTTGGAGGACGACATCGCTCTCCCCGTCGATCTACAGGCCGACCGCCACAATCTCGTGGCCGGTGAAGGCTTCTCGGTCGGCGTCAACTTTCTCGACAAGCCCGCCGTTCCGGTGAAATGGACCGTGGACCAATCCAGTCTTCTGCTGCCTTCGGGATGGACGGCCACGCTCGACAACTCCAAGGCCGCGGGCAGCAGCTACGATTTCCACGTGTCCATTCCCGCCAGGGCCACGCCGCCGAGCGAAGCGGTGGATGCCATTCTTCCGTTCCCGCCGCCGCTCGTCACGCTCGCGCTGCACACCACGGTCGACGGCTATAGCTTCAGCATCAAGAAGCCCGTGGAATCGGCCGAGGCCAAAACCACCGGCATCGAAATCTATCCTCTGGAGCTCGTTCCCGCCGTCACTCTCACGGTCGAGCCTCTCAAGGTGATGTTGCCCGCGAAGCAGGCCTCGGCGCCGATCGAGCTGCTCGCGCGAGTGCGCTACCACGGCGCGAGACCCGCTACCGTCGCAGTCGGTCTCGACGCGCCACCGGACTGGCGCGTGCGGCCGGTTTCGCCCCTCGACTTTTCAGGTCCGGGCGATCAGCTCATCAAGTTCTCTGTGCGCGCCCCTGCGAATGTCGCTCTGGGCGCATACTCGCTCCACCCTTACGCGCGGATCGGATCGCAGACGTTCCGCACTTCGCTCGAACCGCTCCCGACGCTTCCCACGCGGCAGTGGAGCGCATCGGACGACGCCGTGGTTCACGTACTCGATCTCACCGTGCCGGCAGGCCTGCGAGTGGGCTATATCGCCGGCGACAACGACGTCGTGGCGGAATCCCTGCGCCGCATCGGCATCCAGGTCGACATGCTCGATGAAGTCGCTCTCGCCTTCGGCGATCTTAGCCGCTACGACGCCATCGTGGTCGGCATTCGCGCCTACGAACTCCGCCCGGACGTAGCCGCCGCCAATCCCCGCCTGCTGGACTATGTGAAAAACGGCGGCACGCTGCTTGTCGAATACGAGCGTGACTTCGCGTGGAACAGGCTCCTTCCGGCGCCCTTCCCGGCGCAGATGGCGCAGCGAGCGGCGCGAGTGACCGATGCCGATTCTCCGGTGCGGTTTCTCGCGCCAGAGAGCCCCGTGCTCAACTCACCGAATAAGATCTCGCTTGCCGATTTCAAGGGCTGGGTGCAGGAGCGCGGCTTGTATTTCTGGGACACGTGGGATCCGCGTTACCGCGCGGTGCTCGGATTGACTGACCCAGGAGAACCGGAGACGACCGGAGGTCTCGTCTACGCGCGGGACGAAAAGGGAGTCTATATCTACACGGGACTGTCGTTCTTCCGCCAGCTGCCTGCGGGAGTGCCGGGAGCGTATCGGCTGTTCGTCAACCTTCTGAGCCAGACGCGCCACGCTGCCTCGCCGAAATAGACGGCTGCTTCTGCCGGCGGTTTGGCTGTGATCCGTGGCGCGGCATCCTGCGCCATTGGG
>DATLWP010000385.1:0-1888 GCA_035576265.1 Candidatus Polarisedimenticolia bacterium | reverse complement strand
CCACGCCGGCGCTTACGGTTGACTTGGAGGTTGTCGGGCGTAATCTCGACCGGATGGCGGCTCTTTGCCGCCAACAGGGCGTCGGTCTGCGTCCGCACACCAAGACTCACAAGTCGCCGGAGGTGGCGCGTATGCAGCTCGACCGCGGCGCCATAGGTCTGACCGTCGCCAAGGTGGGCGAGGCGGAAGTGATGGCCGCCGCGGGGCTGGACGATATTCTTGTGGCCTTTCCGGTTTTTGGAGGCGAAAAGCTCTGGCGGCTGGCGCAGCTCGCCCGCTGGCGGCAAATGCTCATCTCACTCGACGACGAAGCCACGGCGGTGGTCTGCTCTCGTGCCATGAGCGAACAAGGCGTGACCCTGGGTGTCCTGGTGGAGTTTGACGCGGGCTTCCATCGCTGCGGTCTGGCGCCCGGCCACAATCCGGTGGAGTTGGCAAAGAAAGTCCGGAAATTGCCCGGCCTCGAGTTTCGCGGGTTGATGACGTATTTCGGAAACGTCTGGGGAAGCGAAGAAGAACGCGCCCGGGAAATCGAGCAGGTGGCCGTGCGCGTAGGGCGGGCATTGGAGGCGTTCCGGGAGGCCGAGATTCCGGTGGAGATTGTCTCCGGCGGCTCTACTCCTTCGGCGCCCTTTGCCGGGCGGGTTCCGGGGCTGACGGAAATTCGCCCCGGGACTTACGCCTACAACGACATGAATACATTTCATCAAGGTGCCTGCAAACTGGAGGACTGCGCCGCCCGCGTGGTGGCCACCGTAGTATCGACGGCGGTTCCCGGCCGGGCCATCATCGACGGCGGGTCAAAAACCTTTTCCTCCGACTCGCTGGGCTCGGGCCCTAAGTCGGGGTTTGGGTACGTTGTCGAAGCACCCGACGCGCCACTGGTCAAGCTGAACGAGGAACACGGCCACTTGGACATCACGAAATCCAAGCACCATTTCCGCGTCGGCGAAGTGCTGACCGTGATTCCCAATCACGTCTGCACGTGCGTTAACATGCACGACGAAATCTTCCTGCGCCGCGGCGAAGAGGTTGTGGGATCGATGCCCGTGGCCGCGCGGGGCAAGATCCGCTGAAGGTGTGGGACAAGGCAGCGCGCCCTTGCGCCGTGGCGACATCAGACAATGATTTCCTACCAGCACCATTCCGGCGAAACTCAATCGCTTGTGCAGTTTTTCCGGCGCGAGTCGGCGCAGATGCGTTCGCTCGCGCAAGTGGTCATCAGCCCCGAAAAAACCGTCGTCTATGACGTAAACCGGAACGCCATGGAGTTCCTGGGGCTGACGTTTGGCGACGCGGCACTCGAGACGCTGCTTTCTGAACTTGGTGTTGTCTATGACGCGGACATTCTGAAAAAACTCGGCACCGAGGGACGCTCCGTCGAATACCCCGTCTCGGCGCGCTACCCCTGGGGGTGGGATCGGGTGATGGGTTAGGGGTGGCGAGACTGCGCCACCGCGCCGGCTCCCATCCCTTCGGGGCACTCATGCTAAACTAGGCTCCGGAGGGATGGGTGAGCGGTTGAAACCGGCGGTCTTGAAAACCGCTGTGGGGGAAACTCCACCGGGGGTTCGAATCCCTCTCCCTCCGCCAGAGAGCCTCGGCTTTTCTCAGTTCCTTCCTTCAAGAGTCACAAGAGTCGAGTCGTCGGTCAGAATCGCGCCTTGCCGTGCAGAGCTTGCAGCGAGGAGAGCGGCACGGCTCGCAAGCTTGGCCCTTACTGGGGCAGTCTTCTCTTCTGGCTGCCGGTGGGGGAGCGCAGGATATGCATCAGCACCCTATTGGCCTTCAAGCTGCGGAGAGATTGCGACGGTCTGATTCAGGACTGGAAAGCGTGCCTTCCTTTGGATGCAACTACTTGGCCACCTGTTCCGGGAAGTCCTCCTCA
>DATLWP010000384.1:0-1799 GCA_035576265.1 Candidatus Polarisedimenticolia bacterium | reverse complement strand
TGTGTTCTACTGGGAAGCAGAACTATGGCGGAGAGGGGGGGATTCGAACCCCCGACACCCTTTTGGGGTGTAACTGCTTAGCAGGCAGCCCTGTTCGGCCACTCCAGCACCTCTCCGCGGTCAACGCGAGTGGATGGGAATCCCGCCTGCCGGGCTAGTATAACACCAAGGTTTTCGGCGGGGCGCGCCATTGATTATCGGCCCTCTCTGCGCGCGCCGGGCCGCTTCGCACGGCACCCTGCGAACGCGGAAACTGCCATCCCACTTCATACAACCCGTCTTGGTGCTTCAGGTATCATCCAAGGCATGGCACCCCGGCCCGCCCAATCGTCCGGTGCGGCGAACCAAGGGCAAGTCGCTACCTCGTCGCCTGCGCCAGCCGCGCCTCCGCGATTTCCCGCTTCGCTCGCAGCTGCCGCTGAACGCTGCTGGCGAAGGGCGGCTGCGCCAACGGATTGGAATCTCACTCCTGGCGAATTCGAAGAAGCTCTCGAGCGCAGCGTGGCGCAGCGATTTTCGGTCAAGTCTTTTGACGCAGCCGCGGACGCCAAAGCAATCGAGGGCTATCTCGACACACTTCATGCTTCGGATCTGGCGCTCGCACGAGCGTGCAGCGCCGGGCATGCCGCCGCTTGGGAGTTTTTCATAGCTCAATTCCGCCCGGAGCTCTACCGCGCCGCGCGAGCCATCGTGGGCGGTTCAGGCGCCGGTGAATCGGGCGCGCGCGACCTCGCCGATTCGGTCTACGCCGATCTATACGGCCTGCGTGAGTATGACGGGCGCCGAAAATCGCTGTTCGATTATTTCCACGGCCGCAGCAAACTCGGAACGTGGCTCCGAGCCGTTCTGGCGCAGAGGCATGTGGACGAAATCCGCCGCGCGCGCCGCACCCACCCGCTCGCGAACGAAGCGGGCGACGAGCACAGTGAAATCGTGGCCGCTGCAACTGCCGTGTCGGGCGCCGCGGAAAACGCGCCGCTCGATCCGGATCGTGCGAAGTATCTCGCCATGGTGCAGGCCGCACTCACGGTTGCGCTCGGCGCCCTCGATCCGCGCGACCGCCTGCGCCTGGCGTACTACTACCTGGACGAACGGACGCTAGCCGAAATCGGACGACTGCTCCGCGAACACGAGGCTACTGTCTCGCGCAAACTCGATCGCACGCGGCGCGACGTGCGCCGCCGCGTTGAAGCGGCGCTGCGCGACGGCAAAAAATTGAGCGAAGCGCAGGTGCGCCTCTGCTGCGAGTATGCGCGCGGGGAATGGCCTTTCGATTTGACCGTTGCCCTGCGCCGCGGGGCGGTGCCTGCCCGGGAACCAGGCGCTCTTTCGACGCGCGATTGAGCACCGATGCAAAGACACGCAAGATTTCGCGTTTCGAGCGTTCTAAGGGATGGAGGAGAATAGGTTCATGGCTTCGCGGGACCGAGATCCATCGGCGGCCGGGCTGCTTCGGCGAAGCCTGGCGCACGCTGCCGGGCCGCAAGGCGCCGGAGCCGATTGCCCGGCGCCGGATATCCTTGCAGCCTATTACGAGCGCTCGCTCGACGCGGCAGAGGCAGCGCGCTGCGACCTGCACTTCTCCCAATGTGCGCGCTGCCGCGAACAGCTCACAGCGTTGGCCCGCGCGGATGAATTCGCCGCCGCGCGCGAAGAGACTCCAGAGCGCAAGGCTGGCTGGGTGTGGCTGTTCGATTGGCGCTGGCTCGCGCCGGCGGCAGCCGTGCTGGCGATCGTAATCGTGTGGGCCGCGCGGCATCCCGCGCCCACTCGAACGGCCGAGCAGAGGACGACGCCTC
>DATLWP010000383.1:0-2395 GCA_035576265.1 Candidatus Polarisedimenticolia bacterium | reverse complement strand
AGCGGGGGAGATTCAGTCTTTGTTCTTGGGCTTGCGGGGCGCTTTGCGTCCCTCGCGGAACAGGGCGTGATCGAACGAGATTGCTCCCGCGCCAAGGGCAACCAGGGTGAAGGAGCCCACGGCCATCATCAGCGGGAATTGGTAGTTGTTCACGGCGAGAGGTTCCAAGAGAATCATGTGGACCCTCCAAAGCGCGACGGCCATTTCGGCGGCCAGCAGCAGTCCCGCCAGGCGCGTGAAAAGTCCCGCGATCAAAAGGAGGCCGCCGAAAAATTCGAGGACGCCGGCGACGTAGGCAAAGTAGGCGGGAAAACCCATGTGCGCGAACCCTTGCATCGTCTGTTGCGCATGGGTGAACAATTTCGGGTAGCCGTGATACACGAAAATGACGCCTAGCGCCCAGCGCAAAAGCAGCAGCGCGAGCGGCTTCAGTTTCTCGAGATTCTGCATCCAAATCTCCTTGGCAGGCGGACCCGCCGGTCCACAGCGAGCGTGCGGGATTGTAACAGAATGTTCGTCGCCCGCATCTCTTCCGACACACGCGAAGTATTTTTCGGCAGCCCCGCGAAGACGGTCGCGCGCGTTAGTGTAGAATCCATGGGAGAGCCGGATCGTTGTTGTTTTGCAAACCAACGCGCGCCGCGGGAGCAAACCCCGTCGTGGATCGACCCTGATGCGAAAGCTATTGCTGGGCTTCGTGCTCGTCCTGATGGCCAGCATGGCCGTTTACCTGCGGTTCCACCATTCGAGGAGCGTACCCGAAGTGGCTTACGCGGCGAATCACCAGGTGACGCTGTGGAGCTCGGCGGCAGAGGTGCGCGAACCCATCGCGATCGTCAGCTATGGCGACCGCCTCGACGTTCTCGCGCGGCTGCAGAACCAAGTGAGGGTCCGCACGATCGGCGGCATCACCGGTTGGACGACGCAGGCCAACCTGCTCTCCGCCGAGCTTTGGCGGAAGGCTGAGGAACTCGAGAAGACGACGGCCAGTTTGCCGGTCGAAGCGCGCGGCCATACAGGAGTGCTCACCAATATGCGCCTCGGTCCGGGCCGACAATCCCCGCGGGTTCGCCAGCTCAGCAAGGCCACACCAGTGGAGCTATTCGAGCGTCAGGCGGTTGATGCGACGCCAGCATCTGGAGGGCGCAAGCAGAGCGAGGCTGGCGGTGAGCCGGCTCCCGCGAAGAAGGAAGACTGGTGGCTCGTGCGCGCGCACCTGCCGGATCAGACTACGGTCTCTGGATGGATTCTCGGACGATTCGTGGACCTCGACGTCCCGGCACCCCTGCCGGATTACGCGGGCGCGGCCGGGATGCATATCGCGGCGTGGTTCGAGTTGAACCCCGCGGCCGATATCTCGGGTCGCGCCAGGCCGCAATACCTGGTGGTCGGCACGCGAGGCGCCGAAGGCCAGCCGTGCGATTTCACGTTGCTGCGCGTGTATACCTGGAGCAAAAAACGGCAGCGGTACGAGACCGCCTTCGTTGAAAGCAATGTGTGTGGGAAGCTGCCTGTCAGGATCACGCGGTCGGCTGAGTTGGGGGGCGAAGCAACGTTTGCCTTTGAAGATTGGAGCAAGGGAACGCCACTGGAGCGGGCTTACCTCATGCGTGCAAACATCGTGCGACGCGTGCAGGGGGCCGTTCCGACGCAAGCAGCGGAAAGGGACACGCATGGGTGAGACGGTTGCTGCATTGCGGCCGTTGGTCCGGCGCGCAGTCGCAAATGGCATGGATGCCGCGCGTACGCGTTGCGGAATTTCGCTGCTGACGACCGTCGTCGTTCTGGCCGTCGCGAGCTCAATTACAGGCTGCTCGCAAGCCGATACGCATGCGGAATCGCAGGCGCCTGCGCCACGTCTCTCCTACATCGGCGCTTGGGGCGTGCGGGGCGGCGACCCGGGCCAGCTCGATCAGCCCGCTTGCATCGCGACGGATGCGATCGGCAATGTCTACATCGCGGATGCAGGGAGCCTCTTCGTCGAAAAGTTCGACGCGAATGGACGGCCGCTGCTTGCGTTCCAGGACAACGGGCTGAAGGTGCCGCAGTCGATCACGGTCGACAGCGGCGGAGCGATTTACGTGACGGATGCCAGCCGCGCCAATGCGTTCATTTACTTTCCCGACGGGCACCGGTATCGGCGACTAGGAGTGAGAACGCGGCGGAACAGCGAAAATTTACTGAGCATCGCCGTGGGCGACGATGGGCTGATCCATATTCTCGACGCGAACGCGGGCAAGATCTTCAACTATACGTCGCGTCTTCGGCTGGTAAGAACATGGAAGCCGGACGCGATCGTGGCGGACGGAAAAGTTCGAGCCAAGGCCATTCGCGTGGGGCCGGATGGTTATGTATATGCCGCGGATACGGCGGGCAACCGGATCCTGCGGTTCAC
>DATLWP010000382.1:0-10454 GCA_035576265.1 Candidatus Polarisedimenticolia bacterium | reverse complement strand
CCCGCCGAGGTGACGACGGCGCTCCTGCGCGAAAAGCTCCACGTCCCCGGCCCCGACCGCATCCACTGGCTGTTCGAGGCGCTCGAGCGCGGCATGACGCGCGACGAAGTCTGCTCGCTTACCAAGATCGATCCCTGGTTCATCCGCCAGATGGAAGAGATGGTGGCCCTCGACCGCCGGGTGGCGGCCACCACACTCTCGAAGTGCTCGCGCGAGTTGCTTCTGGAATCGAAGCGCTCCGGAGCGAGCGATGAAGAGATCGCCAAGCTCTGGAACGTGAAGTCGGCTTCCGTGCGCGCCCGCCGCCGCGATCTCGGTGTCGTACCGGTCTTCAAACGCGTAGATACGTGCGCCGCGGAATTCGAATCCTACACCCCGTATCTTTACTCCACCTACGAACAAGAGGACGAGGCCGCCGCGGTCGAACGGCCGAAGATCGTCATCCTCGGCAGCGGCCCAAGCCGCATCGGGCAGGGAATTGAGTTCGATTACTGTTGCTGCCACGCGGCACTGGCGCTGAAAGAAGACGGATACGAGACGGTGATGGTCAATTGCAATCCGGAGACCGTCTCGACAGATTACGACACTTCTGACCGCCTGTATTTCGAGCCGCTGACGCTGGAGGATGTCCTCGCCGTCCTTGACCGCGAGAAGCCACAGGGAGTGATCGTCCAGTTCGGCGGGCAAACTCCCCTGAATCTTGCACTCGATCTCAAGCGCAACGGAGCCAGGATTATCGGCACCGATCCGGAATCGATCGACTTGGCCGAAAACCGCCGCCTCTTCGGCGCGCTGCTGGCGGAGCTAAATATTCCACAGCCTCGCGCGGGCACGGCGCTGGCGCCCCAGGAGGCCGTTCAGGTTGCGTCTGAAATCGGCCTGCCCGTGCTGGTGCGGCCGAGCTACGTACTGGGCGGGCGGGCCATGGTGATCGCTTACGATCTGAAGACCGTCGAAGAGTATGTCATACAGGCCGCGCAGATCGGCACGGCATCCGACCCGAAACGTCCCATCCTGATCGACCAGTTTCTGGAGGATGCGACCGAGGTCGACGTGGATGCGCTCGCCGACGGCCAGGACGTTGTCGTCGCCGGCATCATGGAGCACATCGAGGAAGCCGGCATTCACTCCGGCGATTCCTCGTGTGTCCTGCCCCCGGTGACGCTCAAGCCCGCCGTCCTTGAAAGCATTAGAGACTACACAGCGCGTCTCGCCCGCGCTCTCCGCGTGGTCGGCCTGATGAACGTGCAATACGCCATCCAGCGCGACACGGTCTACGTGCTCGAGGTCAATCCGCGGGCTTCGCGCACGGTTCCCTACGTGAGCAAAGCCACGGGCGTGCCGCTCGCGAAGGTCGCCGCGCGGCTTATGACCGGCCGCAAGCTAAAGGATTTGCACCTGCCGATTGTGGACATGAACGGCGTAAAGGAATTGGCGCTGCGAGACTTCTACGCCGTGAAATCGCCGGTGTTTCCATTCAACAAGTTCCGCGGCGTGGATACGATCCTCGGCCCGGAGATGCGCTCGACCGGGGAAGTGATGGGCATTTCGTCCACATTCGGCCTCGCGTTTGCCAAGGCGCAGCTCTCGGCGGGGCAGCGCCTTCCGCTTTCCGGGACCGTGTTCATGAGTGTGAACGATCACGACAAACGCCACGTGGCGACCGTGGCGAAAGACTTGGCTGCTGCGGGCTTGAAACTCCTGGCCACTCGCGGCACTGCCTCGGCCCTCAGCCGGGCCGGCATCGAAGTCGAGCCCGTCTACAAAGTGAACGAAGGCCGCCCGAACATCGTGGACCTGGTGAAGACCGGTAAAGTAGATTTGGTCATCAATACGCCGCTGGGCCGCGAATCGTTCTACGACGAGAAGTCGATCCGCCGCGCTGCCGTTCGCTATAACGTGCCCTGCATCACCACGCTCTCCGCTGCCAGCGCGGCGGCCCGCGGCATTCGCGCCATGGCCGGCCATGCCCCGGACGTCGCTGCGCTGCAGGATTTACATCGCCGGAAATCTGCGGCTTTACCCTGAGGCAACAACGGCTTGTGCCCAGCCCTCCCGCGCGATGTCACTCCTTTCCGCTGGAATCACTTCCGGAACCGCGCCGCCTCTTCGGAGTTTTTGCCGTCGGGTATCCGAATCCCGTCCCGGTTCGTCTCATCCAATCATGACGATGCCGGTCTTCGTTAACGCTCCAAGAAGTTTCTTCAGTTGCCGCAGCGGTTGCTGGCACTCGCAGCCGCGTGTATCATGACTCTCCCAATGGAGTCGCACTGTATTTCATTCAGCGAAATCCCTCATACGACGAAGCTTTTCTCGTCCTTCCTTGAAGATTTCGGGCGCGTGGCAAGGTTTTACGCGCATCCACCAACGCCAGCCGGCATCGACGCCGCCGCGCGCGAAGTCCATCTGGACCCCGCCGTGCGCCGGGAAGTAACGGAGATTCTCCGCGAGCAAAACCGAAGCTTTGGCGCGGAACACCAGACGGATCCTGCTACCCGGCGCAATCTCGACCGCCTCGCCGCAGGTGCCGTCGCAATCGTCACCGGGCAACAGGTGGGACTTTTTTCCGGCCCGGCCTATACCTTCTACAAGGCATTGTCTGCCGTGCGATGCGCGGAGGAGGCCACGAAGCGGGGCACGGATGCAGTACCCATCTTTTGGCTAGCGACCGAGGACCATGACCTCGCCGAGGTTAACCACGCATTCTGGAGCACGCGCGCGGGGCTGGCTCGCTACGAACTGCCGGCGAGCGTACCGGACGCCGGCCGCCGCGTCGGTGAGGTGCTTCTGGGTGAAGGCGTGCAAGCGGTCGTCGCCACGGCCGCACAAACCCTCGCAGGTCCGCGCGTCGAGGAAGTCTCCCGCGCGCTCCGCGAGTCCTACGCTCCCGGCGAAACCTACGGCTCGGCATTCGGAAAGCTGATGTCGCGTTTGCTGGCGGGGCGGGGAATTATTTTCATGGACCCGCTCGATGTGCGTTTTCATCGCTTGGCAAGGCCGGTCTTTCACCAAGCGGTGCGAGAGGCCGACTTGCTTCGCAACGCCCTGCTGGCCCGTTCGAAAGAACTCGAAGAGGTCGGCTTTCATTCGCAGGTGAAGGTCACGAGCGAAACCACGCTGCTTTTTTATAGCGGCACCGGCCGCCGTGAACCCGTGCGCGGGCGCAACGGCAGCTTTGCGGTCGGCGATTCCGAAATGTCCGGACGCAAGCTGGCCGAGGCCGTGGACAAGTCGCCCGAAGCGTTTTCAGGAAGCGCCCTTTTGCGCCCGATCGTGCAAGACTCACTGCTGCCGACCGCCGCCTACATTGGCGGTCCGGCAGAGATCGCCTACATGGCCCAGTCGCAGGTCGTCTATCAAAGTTTGCTCGGTCGCATGCCGGCGATGCTGCCACGAGCGAGCTTCACGGTCATCGAGCCGCCGATCGCCCGTTTTCTCGCCCAGTACAACCTGGAAATACCCGACCTTCTCGCCGGGGCGCAGCACGTCCGCGCCAAGATGGAGCAGCAATCGCTGCCGAGCGCGCTGGCCAGCCGTTTCGAAGCCGGCGAAGAAGCCTTGCACAAACTGCTGAAAGAGTACGAGGAGCCGCTTGCGCGCCTGGACTCGACGCTCGTGGATGCGCTTCATGGAGTCGAGCAAAAAATTCTTCACCAGTTCGCCCAATTGAAAGGGAAGGTCGGGCGCGCAGAAAATTTCCGGTCGGGAGTCCTCGACCGGCACCAGCGAATCCTCCTCGATGCGCTGTATCCGGACGGCGGCTTGCAGGAACGCCGCCTTTGTGCCCTGCCGATGCTAGCGGCCCACGGGCCGGAGCTTCTCGACGAACTCACGCGGCTCTCCTCGGTCACCGATCCCGGTGATGGTCCTTCGTGTGCTCGCAGGCATCAACTTCTGTTCCTGTAGCGGCCCTTCTTTCTGAATCCTCGCTTCGTTAGGGCAGATCCGTCGTGCGTCGTAAATCGCGGTTCTTCAGTTTCAACTTGTTCTAACCGCCATGTTAAAATGCCTGCCGGTTTCGTTCGCAGCTCTTTGCCAGGGGAGGACGCACGCGATGAAAGTTACGCCGGGAAAACAGAAGGGACTGCAGGCCGTATCGGACACGCGCGGTGTGATCGCCGCTGCCGCAATGGACCAGCGCGGCTCGCTCAAGAGTGCGATCGCCAAGGAGAAGGGGATCGACAAGAAGGACGTCACCCCGCAGATGCTCGAGGAGTTCAAGACTGCGGTCGTTCGCGTCCTTACGCCGCACGCAAGCGCCATTCTGCTCGATCCCGAATACGGTCTCTCGGCGGCGCGTGTGCGCTCGAAGAACGCCGGCTTGCTGCTTGCCTACGAGAGCAGCGGCTACGACAATACCCGCCCCGGCCGGCTCCCCGACCTGCTCGACGTATGGTCCGTCCGGCGATTGGTGGCTGCCGGTGCGGATTGCATCAAGATTCTGCTCTACTACACGCCATTCGACCCGCCCGCCGTCAACGAAACCAAGCACGCTTGGGTGGAGCGCATCGGCGCGGAATGCGCCGCTGCCGACGTGCCGTTCTTTCTCGAATTCGTGGGCTACGAAGAGGGCGGCGACGAAAAGGGTCTCGCTTTCGCGCGCAAGAAGCCCGAGGTCGTTGCGCAAAGCATGGCCGAATTCTCCAAGCCCCAGTACGGCGTGGATGTCCTGAAGGTGGAGGTTCCCGTGAACATGGCCTTCGTCGCAGGCACCAAAGCTTGCAAGGGAGAATCCGCCTACACCCGCGACCAAGCCAAGGACCACTTTCGCCGCGCTGCCGCTGCGGCGAAGAAGCCCTTCATTTATCTTTCTGCTGGCGTCAGCAACGAGGTGTTCAGCGAAACGCTCGATCTGGCCGGCGAATCCGGCGTCAATTTTTCAGGCGTGCTCTGCGGCCGCGCCACGTGGAAGGACGGCATTCCCGTTTACGCAAAGCAGGGAGTGAAGGCACTGGAAGACTGGCTTGCAGATCAGGGAGTAAAGAACATCAAGAACGTCAACGACCGCCTCAAGGCCGCCAAGCCATGGTTCGGATTTTACGGCGCCGCCTCGCCTGCCGCCCTCGCCTAGCGCGGATTGGGTAAAGGATGCGGTAAACGCAGAGAAGAACTCCTCAGGTGCACGCGAGGCCTCTGCGCGAAATCATTGCCTCACTTGTTCCTTGGGGTGGGTCCCTCGACCTGCTGCCCCTGCGGGCTTGGCCCTCCGCACCGAGCATCCACTTGCGCTTGCATCGCGTCGTCGAGAACCGCACCTCGCCGCGCTTTCGCCGAACAGACCTGGCTCGGGGTTAACCCCAGAGCGCCACGCAGATCCGCCCCTTCGAGACTCGCGCCGGCCAGGTTGGCTTGGTTCAGGACCGTCCCGGAAAAATGCGCACCGCCCAGGTTGGCTCCCCGCAGGTCCGCGTCAATCAAAATCGCGTTTCCGAGTTGCGCGCCCCCGAGATCCGCTCCGGGCAGTTTGGCGGACCACAAATAGGCACCGCGCAAGTCCGCGTGATCCATATGCGCACCGTCGAGGTCGGCTCCCCGCAGGTCTGTCCGTTCGAGGTTCGCGCGCACGAGCGTGGCCCCGCTGAGGCCCGCGCTGTAAAGGACCGCGCCGTCGAGCCGCGCGTCCACGAGTGTTGCGTTTTTCAGAGAGGCATAGGAAAAGTTCGCGTCACGCAGATCGGCGCGTGAAAGATCAACTCCCTCAAGGTTTGCGCGGTTTAGGTTGGCGCGGCTCAATCTCGCGCCGTCCGCTATCGCGAATCGGAGGCTGCTTTGGCCTAGGTCAGCCCCGCTAAGGTCCGCATCGGAAAGAAACGCGCCCTCGAAATCGGCGCGCCACAAGTGGGCGTTCGCGAGAAAGATTCCATAGGCCTGCGCGTAGCGAAATTTCACGTTGTTCAGCCTCGGCCCGGTCACGCCGGCGCGTGGGTTGTCCCCCGCAGTGGCTGCGGTCTGGCTCGTGGGCCGCGAGGAGATCGACGCCTCGGTCAGATCGGCGTAGGGATCCAAGCCGAACGACCAGAGTACCGTGGGTGCCCAGCGGCGAATGTTTGCGGGGTGATATTGCGGCGCGCGGCTCTTGTCGTGTGGCACTCCCACGATCGTGCCGACCGAAAGGAACAGCAGGACAACGCCGAGCGCTATCCCCGAGGTCGCGGGATTCACGCCCTTTATTCCGCCGGACAGGCGCTCCGTCCACCTCCGTTCGCTTGCCCACTTTTCCTGGGGCCGGCCCGTTCTCGTCGTGGCGTGCAGGGCAATGCCGGTCGCGATCGCTACCAGCGACGCGTGCAGAATCGTGCCGTGGATTTCCTGGAGGGTCAGATACCGCGCCCAAAACAGAAGCAGGGTGATCGGAGCCATCCAGTACGCGAGGCAAATTGAGACGTATTTCTCGACGAGCAGGGTCGACGAAGCTTCCTGGTTGATCCAACGGAAATGAGCGCGCAGCAGCCCTGCCACGATTCCGGCAGTACCGTCCTCGACGGCGTGTCCGTCGGGAAAGACGGCCGGCAATTCCAGCGCCGCATTCCACATCCGCTGCAAATAGAAATGGAAAAGCAGGTAGAGGACGAGCAGCAGCAGGGGAACGAGCAAGTAGGACTCGGCGATCGGCAGCGCTGCCGCCGCAGTGCGTGAATGCCAGAGCGGAATCGCGGCGGAGTCGGTGAGCAGCTGAACGTCCTTCGTCTTCCAGATAGCGAGCCAGGATAGGAGGCTCGTCCCTGCCAGGGTTGCGAAATACCGGAAAGCGGATCGCGACGACCGCTCGAACCTCGCGGCCGCCTCGAATTCCATGATGTGCGGCGGCAGTAGCGCGTCGCGCAAATTGGCTCCCGCGACCTGCCTGGGGACAAGCCCCATGGCCGTTTCGAGCGTAGCGCCTTCGAGGTTCGCACCCTCGAAGTTCGTCCCGACCAAGCACGCATCCTCGAGATCGGCCCGCACTAGGCACGCATCGCGCAGATCTGCCAGTAGTAGATCGGAGGCGCGCAGATTCGCATCATGCAGATCCGCGTGCCGCAGGTGCACGCCAATCAGTTCGTGGCCCTCGACGTCCGCGCCGGCAAGATCCGCCTTCCTGCCTGACACGCCTTGTGATTCAAGCCATTCACGGTGCAGCGCCAGTTTTTCCTCAAGTGCCCAGTCGCTAGCTGGCGCGGATGGTGCAGCAGTGGGAGGTTCCGCGAGCTCTGGCATGGTCACAGCCGCCGTCTGTACTTCCGGTGCGGGCGATGCCACATTTTCCGCGGCAACGGCGGGCAGGCCGGTTGGCGTTGGATCTGTAGTCGAGTCCTCGGTGGTAATGGTCGGTTTTCCCGCGGCATCCTGCGGCAGCACTCGCGTCAGGACGAAAGAATCGGCGCTTGACGGTAATTCCGACGGCCCTGATTCCACTTCGCCGCCGCTGCGTTCCGCGGTTTCGGCGGGAGTTAGTTCGATCGGCCTCTCCGCGAGAGGGGGATTCTCTGGCTCCGAATTGTGGGCGATCGGAGCCGGAGCCTCGAGATCGGCCGTTTCGATGGGAACCGGTTGGGAATCTTGCAGACGGTCAGTCGGAGCGGTCACCGGGATTCCAGCCGCAGCTTCCAAAGGATTTTTCGGATCAGTTAGAGATTCGGTCGCAGCTTCTTCCGAAGCCAGGACCTGCGCGTCAGCCGCGGGACCGAGCGAAGTTTCATTTGCCCGCTCAACGGTGGATTCCGAGGATGTTTCCGTGGCGCCCGACGGGGTGCGCTTTGACCGTTCGGAGCGCGGCCACAGGAAGCGCAACCTGGGGCGTCGGCCAGACGTGGCACGCTGGGGCTCCATCCGCATCGGCTCCGGAGCGAAAATTTCAGCGAGCGTTTCGGCTGCAGAAGGCAATTCGGCAGCTGGGATTAAGCCGCCGTCCGAGTTCACGCGGATTACTCCGGCGACCCCGGCCTCGGTGGACTTGGCTTGTTCATCCGACTTTTCCGTCTCCTGGCCTAATTCGAGCGTCGTGGGACGGGACTCCACTAAGTCGTCCGAAAGTCGACGCGGGAACAATGACAGCATGGAATGGTCCCTTCCCCCCGAAAACGGCCCAAAGCAGCGCCCGGCGGACGCTCAGTAGCTCCGCCTGAGCCTCCCATCTTAGTCTGGTTTCAAGCTGCCCCGAGGTAGATCGTACCGCGGTGTTTCCGAAAACGCCCCCTGTCCGAAAGTCCAATAGGTGTACAGCTGGCCGCGGGATTCTGGGGTTCGGAACGACGGCAAGACCGATAGGCGCTAGCTGTCCCGGGTGGAGTTTGTGATGCTCCGGCTCGTGGGTGGTTTACAAGGGTCCCAGTCGACTTCTATTTTCGTGTAGTTTTCGGGCCGCATGACGATCAGCACGTCTGCGCAAGGCCGTGCCGTGCTAGGGCTTATTCAACGAGTTGCAGATTGAGGGCGATTCGCACGCCATTCACGAGAACGATGCTCTGGTCAATCAGTTGCTGCGTCGTGGCTTCGTCGTTGGCGAACGCTTGCAGCGATTTCGAGGGGCAAATGAATTCGACGGCCTCCGAGGAGCCCTTGCCTGGACCGATTTCGTTCAAGACGGAGACATCCAGCGCGTCGTAACCAACGTCGGCCGGCAATCCCTGCAACAGGGCCTTCAATTGTGGCGCCAGGAATAGATCAAAGCTCTGCGCCGCACGTTTGTATATCGAACTCTTGCCCGCCTCAAACGCCTGCGGATTCCGCATCGTAAGCTGCAGAACGATCTCGTTGTGATAGACGGCGAATGAGGGAGGCGCGTAATCGACGAAGTGAAACTTTGCCCCGCCGCTCTTCGCAAACGCATCCAGTTGCGGCTGGAACTGCTTCTGCAGCCGATCCACATCGGCCTGTGTAGGAGCGGGCTTCGGCTCGGCCGGGGCGGCAGCTGCCGGAGCGCTGGGAGGAGCAGCAATCGATTCCGATGGCTCGTTTGCGGGCATCCCACCGGGCGCGGCATGCAGGGTTGTCGTCGAAGCAGTGGGCGACAGACCAGGATTCGCGACGGACACGCGTGCGGTCGCCATGGGGGCGGCCGCAGACGAGGGTGGTGGCGGGATAGTCTCGTCAGGATTCGAGCGCTCGAGGGCCTCCACGTTGAACGGGGTACTTTGGCCCAGCGCTAGCCCGAAATCCCTGCCGTCCACGAAAATTAGCGATCGGTTCAGGATCTCCTGGCGTTGATCGTTTCCCGTCGCCCGGAGGTAGGCGAACGCGTCGTCCCGGTGAAATACGGCAACGAGGATCTCTCTTCCTTCGTAGTCGTAATTCTTGTTCGGTGTGCGCGTGTGATAAGCAATCTCAAACCCGATAGCGTTGCAATCTACGTCGGCCGGAATCTGCTGAGCCACAAGCCGCAGAATGGGGACAACTATTTCTTGGAACGTCCGCGCCGCACGCTCGTTTTCGGTGAGTTTGTCGCCATTGAAAGCGGCCCTGTAGATTCCGGTGATTTTCAAGAGCATTCGGCCGCGGAAATAAACGAACTCCAGGCCGCGCGAATCCCATGCGCTCGCGTCGCTGGGATCCGCGTTGGCATAACGGGCTAGCGTGAAGGGCAGTGGGAATTTTGTCTCGATAATGGCCTGCCGCAGCGATTTCAGTTGCGGCAGATACTTCTGCTCGGCCGCCTTCAGTTTCGGATTTAGAATCTCGGCAGGGCTAACCTGACACAAAGCAGGTCTCGCAGCGAGAAATAGAACCATCGCGGCCAGGCATGCGCATAGGATCGGGAAGGCTCGCCTGCTGGGACTCATGGCACCTTACTTCTCTGAATATTTCGGGCCCGGTCGCGCCGGAGCCTTGTACGGCGGCACCGCAATCGCACGCGCAAAAGCGATTACCGCGCGGATTTCGTCCTGCGTCAGCATTTTGCTGTAAGGGGGCATCATAGCGGATTTTCCCATCGCACTTCCACCCAACGTAATGATGTTCTGAAGATAATCGTCGCTTTCACCGTTCAGCACGTTCCCGTCGTTCATGAGCGGGGGGGTGGGAGTGACGTTGTAGCGATTGGAAGGTCCGGAGGGAGTCAAGTCGGCGTGGCACCACACGCACTGTTGATAGAACACACGCTTCCCTTGTGCCTGTTGATAGTCCAGCGGAATCAACTTTTGGGGATCATTCCAGTCCGGTTCCGAATCGTACGCATTCAGCAACGGATTTGGCTTGATTGCTGCCTGCTTCTTGCCGCATCCGACCAGCCCCAACAAGACAGCCAAAATCCAAAGGGAGGCAGCCCGCTTCATTGCTGTCCTCCCGGCGCAACTCCGGCACTTGCTGCTGGCGTGCTTTGCTTCAGCGTCAGCAGATATGAGGTGAGTGCCGTAATTTCCTTGTCGGTGAAAGCACGGTGCGGCTCGATCGTTGCTGGGAGCAGCGCCTGTGGGTTCCGAAGCCAAGCCTCCATCCATGCGGGCTTGAGCCAATTGCCTACATTGTTCAAACTCGGC
>DATLWP010000381.1:0-2131 GCA_035576265.1 Candidatus Polarisedimenticolia bacterium | reverse complement strand
CAGCTTCACCGTTCCCAACTGCAAGAAATTGGCGGTGAGGGCGTTGGGTGATTCGGCGATGCGCAGGCGCAGATCGGCTGGATCGATTTTCAGCTTTTCGGCGATCTTGTCGAGCTGAACTTCCTGGCCGAATCGCGGCTGCGGCGTGCCGTGCCCGCGCTTGGGTCCACAGGGCGGCTTATTGGTGAACACGCGGCAACCGCGGTAGCGATATTTGGGAATGTGATAGGTGGTGGTCTGCAGTGCGCCGGCGTAGAACGTGCTCGCGACACCGTAGGAGCCGTAGGCGCCGCCGTCAATTAGGTTCTTGAGCTCGACGGCCGTGATCGTGCCGTCCTTTTTCACGCCGGTCTTGAATTTCATCAGGATCGGGTGGCGGCCGCGGTGGCAATAGAACACTTCTTCGCGCGTCAGAGAGAATTTGACGGGCCGATCGAGAATGAGCGCGGCCTTGGCAGCCACGATTTCGTGATGGAAGGGATCGCTCTTCCCGCCGAAGCCGCCACCATTTGGAGCAGCGATTACGCGGATCAACGCGCGCGGCATCTCGAGGACTTTGCTCAGCGCGCGGTGAAGGTAGTGAGGCGTCTGCGTGCTCGACCAGATCGTCAGTTTTCCCTCGGAATCTTTGATAGCGACAGTGGCGTGCTGCTCCAGGGGGAGGTGCGTGTTGCCCTGATAGAAGAACATGTCTTCGAAGATTTCATCGGCTTCGGCGAAGCCCGCATCCACATCGCCAAAATCGAAGGAGACGCGCTTGTGAATGTTTCCTTCTTCACTGTAGTCGTGAATTCGCGGCTCCGGCGTCGTGAGGGCCTCCTCGGGATCGGAAATCGTCGGCAGGATTTCATACTCGACGTCGATGAGATCGAGGGCTTCGAAAGCCGTCAGCTCTTCTCGCGCGATCACCGCGGCAAGAGGGTCGCCGACGTGGCGGACATGGTCGACACAAAGAGCCTGCTCGTCTTGCGTGACGGGAAGAATTCCGTATTGTATGGGCACATCCTTGCCCGTGAGGACCAGATAGACTCCGGGGTGAGCCAGCGCACGGGAGGCATCGATTTTCTTGATGCGAGCGTGCGGGTGCGGCGAACGCAGGAGCTTGCCATAGGCCATGCGGCGCAGGAAGATGTCGTCGGCGTAAACCGTTTGGCCCGTGGTTTTGGCGCGGCCGTCGACCCTTCGCCGAGGGACACCGATGACATTGAGTGTATCTTCTTGATTTGGCACGTTCTCCTCCTGTCACCTATACGAATTTCATCGAGCCAACGCGCGTCTTTTCAGTTCCCGGGGAATGTAATCGGCAACGGCGCGCTGATTGTTTCTGTTCGAGAGCGAGCGGGCGAGAGCCACGGGCTTCGCGACGAGGCCGCGGGTCAGGTAGCGTGCGAATTCTTCGGCAATCTCAGCCGCAGTGAGCCGCCCTTCCGGACTGAACCATCGCACGCTCCAGTTCAACGCTCCGAGGATCGCGCGCGTTGCGAGCGCCGGGTCGCAGGGAACGAACTCTCTCGAGCGAATGCCGGCGGCAATGATTTGGCGGACGCCCTCTTCGTAGCGATCGCGTTTCGCCACCAAGCGCCGTTGCAGGTGCGACGGCAAAGCGCTCGTCAGCAGATGGGCCGCAGATCCTTCGACCTCGTCCAACACGCATCGGACGTGGGATTCGATCACCAAGCACAGCTTCTCCGCTGCGCTCGATCGCGAACAGCGCGCCTTGTCCAGTGCGGCGATCATGCGATCGAGGGAGTTGTCCTGGCAGAAAAACAGCAGCTCGTGCTTTCCGCGAAAGTAGTTGTAAAGGTTCGCCGGAGACAAATCTGCGGCTGCGGCAATGTCGCGCATTCCCGTTTCCGCGAAACCATGCGCCCGGAACATCATTCCGGCGGCGCGCAGAATCTCGAGACGCCGCGCGAGATAGCGCGACCGCGCGCGGCGGCTGGCGGTTCGGCTGTTTGCCAATGCAGGCCTCCATTTCTCAGTCGATGAAGGTGAAACGCGATGCCGTACTTCCTAGATACCACGTTCGTAGGAGCGGCGTCAACGTGTAGTGAACAGCTGTTCAGGAAAGGAACCGTCGTTCAGATTTGTATCGGGCGCGCGAGGGGACGGCAGTGGCCGGGCCCGTGTG
>DATLWP010000380.1:0-3796 GCA_035576265.1 Candidatus Polarisedimenticolia bacterium | reverse complement strand
AACGTACCGGATACAGGGGCATCTTGAGTCAGAGGACCTGTTTCTCGCAGGTGGGAAGTATCGCGAGAAGCAGGAAATCGAAGAGTGGCGCAAGCTCGACCCAATCGCTCGCTTGGGGAAGTTTCTGTTATCCAAGGGCGTATGCACGACCAATCAATTGGAAGGCATCTCGGAGAGGATCGCAGGAGTCGTAGAAGACTCCCTCAGGTTTGCGGAAGCAAGCAAGGCAGCGGACCCAGAACTAACGTTTGACGTGATGTTTGCCGGGCAGAGGCCTTGAGGATTCAGCATGGCGCGTAAACGCTACATCCAGGCGATCAACGATGCTCTGCTCGAGGAAATGGAGCGCGACCCGAAAGTCATCGTCTTTGGAGAGGACGTGGAACTGGCGATTTTCGGTGATACCAGAGGGTTGCTGGAGCGCTTTGGAAGGGACCGCATTCGCAACACCCCGATCTGCGAGGCCACTCTCGCGGGGATGGCGGTCGGAGCCGCCGCCACTGGTTATCGTGTCGTCTTGCACATGATGTTCTCGAACTTCATTTATACCGGCTTCGATGCGATAGCGAATCAGATGGCCAAGCTACGGCTGATGACCGGCGGGCAAATCGAGCTGCCCATCACCGTGATTGCGGGGTATGGTGGCGGACGCTCGACCGCCGCTCAGCACTCGGACACGCCTCACCCCCTTTTGATGAACCTCGGCGGCATCAACGTTCTCGTACCGGCCACCCCATCCGACGCAAAAGGGTTACTGAAACAGGCGATTCGCGGCAAGAATCCAAGCTTCTTTTTGGAGGCGAGTGGTCGTGGCGGGGATAGCGGCGAGGTGCCCGACGGGGAATACACGGTCCCGTTCGGCAAGGCTGCCATCTCGCGCAAGGGAAGGGACCTGACTATCGTAGCTATAGGCACGATGTTGAAGCCTGCGCTGAGCGCTGCAGACAAACTGGAATTAGCCGGAATCGATGTGGAGGTAATCGATCCCCGCACCCTGGTGCCGCTCGATGACGAAACGATCGTACAGTCCGTTAGGAAGACTGGCCGGGCAATGATCGTTGATGAGGCACGCGACCGCTGCAGCGCGGCAAGTCACATCGCCGCGATCATCGCGGATAAGGCGTTCTCGAGCCTCAAGGCCCCGATCAAGCGTGTGACGGTCCCCGACGTCTGCATGCCATATGCGCCCCAGGCGGAGAACCGCGTGTTGCCCAACGAAGGCGAGATCGTACGAGTCGCGACGGATTTGGCTCGCGGCAAATCGATGCTATGAGGATAACTCTCAAGCTCTCCCGAGTCGGCATGACTATGGAGGAGGCCACGATTGTGAAATGGCACAAGCAGCCCGGTCAGGTATTCAAGGCAGGGGAGCCCTTGTACGAGATCGAAACCGAAAAAGTGAACCAGGAAATTACGGCGACATCCGACGGAACAATGGTTCAGATATACGCCGGTGAGGGCGAGATCGTGAAGGTAGGCAATCAAATTTGCGTCGTGGATATGTAGCGACATGCGATCCCAGCGGGATCCGAAATCGAGGTGAAGCTCTCCGGGGATGGACGCCATACTCACGTATCTACGTTGAGTGGTCTCGTTTGAGATTCGGTCTGTCCCGGCAGCTTGCCACGCAATATAACGATTGGGGGAGGAATCATGGATCGAGGGAAAGTGTTGAGCATGCATTGGGCCAAGATACGAAGGGCGCTGGCGCGAATGGTCCCATTCGTCATCGTTTTGACCGTAGGCATCGTTCTTGCAGCGCAGCTCGGATGGGCTCAATGGTCCACCGTCAACGGAGAAGGCAACCAGCGCTATTCCTCGCTCAAGGAGATCGACGCTCAGAACGTCGCGAAAATGGGCGCAGCCTGGGTGTCGGACAAGTTTGAACCAATGCCATCGTCTCGCGCGACGCCAGTGGTCGACGGCGGCCTCATGTTCCTGACGGCGCCGCCGTCTGTCTACGCGGTGAACATCAACACCGGAAAGATCGCGTGGCGCTATCAAGCATCCCCCGGCGCTTCGCCGGCGCGAGGAGGCGTGGCAGTGGGTGACGGCCTGGTCTTCGTGGGCCTGTCCAATACGACTCTGATAGCCCTCCGTGAGGACACGGGCGAGCTTGCATGGGAGGCTTCCCTCGCCGACCCATCGGGCGAACTGGCCGGGTTTCCCTCAGGTGCGCCTCTGTTTGCCGATGGATTGGTGTCGATCGGCTTGAATGCGGACAACGGATATCGGGGGCAGATTGTCGCTGTCGATGCAAAAACCGGGCGGCAGGCATGGCGCTTTTTCGTCGTGCCGTCGCCGGGAGAACCGGGCTCGGATACCTGGCCGAAGAAGAGTGACGCTTGGAAACACGGCGGCGGCGCCGTGTGGCTTGACGGAGTCTACGATTCCGAACTCGGCCTGGACTTCTACGTAACCGGAAACGCCGTCCCGCAATACGGCGGCGAATACCGGCCCGGCGACAACCTTTATACCGACTGTGCGATCGCGCTCGACGCCAAGACCGGAAAGCTGCGCTGGTACTACCAGATGGTCCACCACGATATATGGGAAGCGGACGTCGCCCAAGCACCAGTGCTCTTTGACGCGCAAATCAACGGCCACGCTCGCAAGGCGATCGCGGCGATGCGTACGGACGGCTATCTTTTCATGCTTGATCGCACCACCGGCAAGCCGTTGGGAAGCATCGAAGAGAAGCCCGTGCCGCAAGACGCACATCAGAAGACTGCCAAAACACAGCCGTATCCCGTTGGCGCCGAGCCCGTGTTGCCAGACTGCGACCACTGGAAGGCTGAGCCCCTGCCGGGGGGCTTTGATCTGGGGTGCTTCTTCACGGCCGCGGCGGTGGAAAAGCCGAATTTGCTTGCGCCGGTTTACGGCATGCGTGCCACACCCATGGCGTTCGATCCACAGACGCACTATTTCTACGCCACCGGAAATGCTGCGCTGCAGTGGTTCCGGCGCAGCAAGGATCCGGATTTTTTTAGCCTGGCCTTTAGCAATCGTGTGCCCGGGTTGAACAAGTTGGGCCATAGCGTCTTAGCCGCGATCGATAGCCGTACAGACAAGATTGCCTGGAAAAAGGAAATTCACGATGGCAGGCCGAGTGGCGCGCTCGCCACGGCCGGGGGTCTCGTGTTTCAAATGGCTGGCGATGGCAACCTGCAAGCGTACGACGCCAAGAACGGGACCCTTCTGTGGCAGTTCCAAACGGGTACGCCCACCGGTGGCCCGCCGATCGCGTTTGAAAGTGACGGCCAGGAGTACGTCGCTACCATCGCAGGGGGCAGCGTCTGGGCGTTCAAGCTGGGCGGAACCGTGCCGCAGCGCCAGGCGCCGACGATTTCTCCGAAGGAAGATTTCTCCGGGCTGATCACGAACACGTCGAAAATCGAGACCGCTACCCTCGTGCGAGATAACGGCCTCACGGGCACGCACTACATCACTGACGAATACGCGTTCGACCCGTACCGTGCGCGAGTCACTGTCGGTACGCGAGTTTCATGGCGAAATAATGGCACGATGACTCACACCATCGAGGCTGCAGACGGCTCGTGGTCGACCGGTCCCTTGCACCCTCTCGATATCGGTGTGGTCACGTTCGGCAAACCTGGCACGTATGTCTACCACTGCAAGGAGCACCCGTGGGCCTACGGCGAAATCATCGTCGTGCCCGCTACCGAGACAGACGCACACAGCCAATCGGCCAGCAAAAAGTAGCTCGAACCTTTTCCTCAGGATTCGCCGATAGCGGCCGCGAACGCGCAATACGCCGAAGTCCACCGCCATTGGC
>DATLWP010000379.1:0-2083 GCA_035576265.1 Candidatus Polarisedimenticolia bacterium | reverse complement strand
ACGAAAGCGGCCCTTGAGGAATTGCAGCGCAGATTTGGGACCCGGGTGCATCTGAATCCGCTCAGGCCGGGACGTCCGGGCCAGTTAGCTTTTGAATACTACGACGCGAGTGATCTCACCCGCCTCTACGAACAACTAATGAGAGAATAGGCAGGGCACAGGCATAGGAGACCGCAATGGCGTGGGGCTGGTTCGACCACAAGCGGAAGGAATCCTCTGAGTGGACCGGCTTTCTTGAGCGCGGCGTCAAGCTGGAAGGAACGGTCGAATCGAGCGGCACCTTCCGGATTGACTCGGCGATGAAGGGGACTCTCGTCTCCAAGGACACCCTCGTCCTGGGCGAACATGCCACGATCGAAGGCCGCATTATTGGCAACCGGGTCGTCATCGCCGGCCGCTTTGACGGCACCATCGAAGCCAAAAGCAGGGTAGAGATTCAGCCCAACGCCATTGTCACGGGGGATATTCGCACGCCGTGCCTGGTGATCGAGCCGGGTGCAGTCTTTGACGGCCACTGCCACATGCCGACGCCCACTCAAACGTCCCAGCCCATAGCGATTCCGATCCGTTCCACGGCGGGCCAAACCTCGCGCTGAACAGCCTCCTGCGCTGCGTCGAGATCGCCTGCGGGGTAGCTCGGATCTTCAGTGCCGAGCCTTTCTCGTCAGAGGGATCGCGGTTATCAACAGGCGGGCTGCCTCATTCAATCACGATGCGGAGAAACTTCTTTTTTCCGGCGCGCAGCAGAAATTCGGCCGGCTTCGAGAGATCGATCTCGCGTTTCACGTCTTCCACGCGCTGACCGTCGATTTCGACTCCACCCTGCTTGATGAGGCGCTCAGCCTCGCTGCGCGAGGGCACCAGCTTCAATTCGAGCAGCAGCGCGGCAAGCCGCTTCGGCTGGCCACGCCGAAAATTGCGGCGTGGCGCTTCTGCCGGCGCCTGGCGTTCGCGAAAGACGCGGCGGAATTCGTCGGCGGCTTTCTTGGCGGCTTCCTCACCGTGGAAACCAGCGATGATATTGTGCGCGAGCTGCATCTTCGCGTCCATCGGATGCAGGACTCCCGTCCGAACTTCCTCGCGCAACCGGATGATCACGGGCCACGCGAAATCCGTCAGCAGTTCGTAGTAGGACCACATCAGCTCATCGGAAATCGACATCAGCTTGCCGAACATTTCGCGGGGCGCTTCCGTGATCCCGATATAATTTCCCAGGCTTTTCGACATTTTCCGTTCGCCATCGAGCCCCACGAGAATCGGCATGGTTAGTGCCACCTGCGAAGACTGCCCGTACTCGCGCTGGATATCGCGGTGCACCAGCATGTTGAATTTTTGCTCCGTGGCGCCGATCTCGACGTCGGATTCAAGCGCCACCGCGTCGTATGCCGTCAGCAGCGGGTACAGCAGTTCGTGCACGGAGATCGGTTGGTTCTTGTCCAGCCGCGATCGAAAATCCTCGCGCTCGAGCATCCGCGCCAGGCGGTAGTGCCCGCACAGGCGCACTACGTCGTAGCTGGGCATTTTCCCGAGCCATTCGCTGTTGTAGCGGACCTCGGTCTTCTCGCGATCCAGGATCTTGTAGACTTGATCGAGATAGGTCTTCGCGTTTTGCTCCACCTGCTGGCGCGTCAGCGGAGGCCGCGTCTCCGAAACACCCGTCGGGTCGCCGATCATGGCAGAAAAATCGCCGATCAGGAAAATCGCCGTGTGGCCGAGCATTTGAAAATGCTTCAGCTTGTGGATCACGACGGTGTGGCCGAGGTGTATATCCGGCGCGGTCGGATCCACGCCGAGGTACACGCGCAGCGGCTTTCCCGTCCGAGCCGATTTTTCGAGCTTCGCCTTGAGCTCGTCCTCACGGATGATCTCTGCCACGCCTTTCTTCAGATAAGTTAATTGTTCCTGGACGGTACGCTTTATCACGTATTCTGCCTTCCGTTCGTTTTCAGAAATCCCCTGAAAGAATCGTTGAAGCGGGCTATTTCCGGCACAAGAGTGGGCACAAGGCAGCGATCAGCGTGTACATCCATGCTGCCAGCAGTAACGTGGTGATGCCATTGACCCAGTGCCTTCCCATCCCCTT
>DATLWP010000378.1:0-7220 GCA_035576265.1 Candidatus Polarisedimenticolia bacterium | reverse complement strand
CTGGCGGTTCGGCTGTTTGCCAAGGCAAGCCTCCGTTCCTCAGTCGATGAAGGTGAAACGCAATGCCGTACTTCCTAGATACCACGTTCGCAGGAGCGGCGTCAACGGATGGTGAACAGCCGTTCAGAAAAGGAACCGTCGTTCAGATTTAGATCGGGCGGGCGAGGGGACGGCGGTGGCCACGCCCGTGCGAGCGCGCAGGGCCGGCGGGAAGATCGATGATCGGTTATCCGTAGAGGAGACTTGCGTCCACACACGAGCTGCCCAGATCCTGCAGCAATGCGACCGGGCCCTGAACCACGAAGCGCCGGTGGTAGAGCAGCAGGGCGCGCAAGCCGCCGAGTTCCTCACCGCCGCCGGCTCTTCCGGGGCCACCATGCAGGCAGCCGGGCATCACGTTTCCGTGTCCCGTGTGCTGATTGCCGACGGCGGGGTCCACGACCATGATCCGTCCATGCAGATCCGCAACAGCAACAACCAATTGCTGCGTGAACGGCGCATCACTCGAGAAGATCGACGCCACGAGGGAGCCCAGGCCGCGGCGCAGAAGGACGATCAGATCGTTCGGCGTATCGTAAGCGATGAGCGTTGCTGCGGGACCGAACACCTCCACGTCATGGACGGCATGCGCGGCAAGGCCGTTGTCGCAGGAGAGAAGCGTGGGCTGGACGAAGGCGGCTTTCTCGGGATCGGCGTCCAACGGTTGGAATTGCCTGTCGTTGCCAAATACAACGGAGCATTCGTTCTTCAGCGTTGCCAAACCCTCGAAGCAAGAAGATTGTTGCGCTTTGTTCACGACGGGGCCCATCTTTACTTCCGGGTTCCGCGGATTCCCTACCTTGATTTGGACGAGTTTTTCGGAGACGGCATCGCCCAAGGCTCGGAGATGCGCGCGAGGGACAAAGACGCGCCGAATCGCCGTGCACTTCTGACCGGCCTTGAGCGTCATTTCGCGCACAACTTCTTTGACGAGTAAATTGAATACATCGGATCCAGGAGAGGCGTCCGGACCCAAAACGGCGGAGTTGATGCTGTCGGCTTCGATATTCACGCGTACGGACCGCCTCAGGACATTAGCATGCGATCGAACTCGCGCTGCCGTGTCGGCCGAGCCTGTGAAGCTGATGACGTCTTCTTCTCGAACGTGATCCAGCAAATCGCGCGCAGATCCGCAAACGATGGAAAGAGCCCCGGGCGGCAGCACGCCTGCCTTGACGATGTCTTCGACCATTTTGTGCGTGAGCCAGGCCGTCGGCGTCGCCGGCTTGATCACGATCGGGACGCCCGATAGCAGTGCGGGGGCAGCTTTTTCGCAAAATCCCCAGGCGGGGAAATTGAAGGCATTAATAAAGACGGCGGCGCCCTGCGTCGGCGCCAAAAAGTGTTGCGCAGCGAATACGCCCGTTTTCGAAAGAGAGGCTTGACTGCCTTCCTTCAACATCTTACCGTCGGCCAGCGCCAGGCCAGCCTTGGCGTAGAATTTCGCCGTATAGATGCCGCCGTCCACGTCGAACGAAGCGTCGGCTTGTGTGGCGCCGGAGTTGAGCAGGGAAATTCGAAAATATTCGTCGCGGTTTGCCGCCAGCACATCCGCGATTTTGGCGAGCGCTCCCGCCCGTTCCTGGTAGCTAAGCGTTCGCAGTGCTACGCCGCCCTGCGACCTCGCAAAGGAAAGCGCCCCGCCGAGGTCGATCCCGTGCGATGAAGCGCGCGCCAGTTCCTCGCCTGTAACCGGATCAACGAGCGGTTCTCCCAGCCCGCTGCCTTCCTTCCAGAGTCCGGACACATAGTTCAGAAGTTTCACGTTGCCTCCAGAGGTTCAAGCCTGTGCGCAGAGGGGCAGCAGGCCGAAATAGCCAGCATGAGGGACGATTCTTAAGTAGCTCAGTCATCGAACGCGCCATGCATAATACTGCATATACAGGATTTGTCCAGCGCTGATTTCTATTCAAGAGGATGTATTCTTTTATTGCCCGCATTTCCATGGACATAGGAGTATACGGTGATTCGATTACGGCGCTAGCGCAGAGTTTTCGTTTGACAGGAATCCCCCTGGCATGCATTATATAGCATGTATCGCTGATTTGGGGGCGACCTCGTGGCAAGTCAGGCTCAAACCAAGGATTTATCGAGACAGCTCGGCATCCATGGCGTTTCCGACGAGGAACTGCTGATTTCGCTCGGAAGGCGCGTGCGAGAAATACGCGCGCGGCGCGGGATGACGCGGAAGATGGTGGCAAAAGAGTCGGACGTTTCCGAGAGGCACCTGGCGCAATTGGAGGCGGGCGCGGGAAACATCTCGATCCTCCTGCTGCAACGAATTGCCGCGGCGCTGAACGTGACTCTCGTGGACTTGTTCGCGCATGAAAACGAGCCGTCCGCGGAACAGCGCCTGATCCGGCGCTACCTGGAACGCCTGCCGAAGGGCGACTTGGAAGCGGTGATATCCCGGCTGGAGCGCGAGTTTGGCCACGAAGAAGCAGTGCGGCGCCACCGAATCGCTTTCATCGGCCTTCGCGGGGCGGGCAAGTCAACGCTTGGATCGAAATTGGCAGGCGAATGGAAAATTCCGTTTATCGAGCTGGATCGAGAGATCGAGAAAGACGCCGGGATGCCGCTCGAAGAAATCTTCTCTCTCTATGGACAGGCGGGTTACCGGCGCATCGAAAAACGGACGTTAGAACGGGTGATTCAGGAATATGACCACGCAATCATTTCCGTGGGCGGAGGCGTGGTGTCGGAAAGGGAGACGTACAAATACCTGCTCTCGCATTGTTACACGGTATGGCTGAAGGCTCATCCGGAAGAGCACATGTCTCGCGTGCTGGCGCAAGGTGATTTTCGTCCGGTGGTGGATCACGACGAAGCGATGGAAGACATGCGGCGCATCCTGGAGGCGCGGGATTCGCTCTACCGGAGAGCGGACGTTCATTTCGATACTTCGGGTGATTCGGTGGAGGAAAGTTTCGCCAAGTTGCGGCAGGTATTGCAGGCGAATCTTCGATAGGAGGGACGTGTGAACGCGGCGATCACGCATCAGACGGAAGCCCGGATGGATCGGGTGGACTACCAGACGGAACCATCGGCGTACAAACATTGGCGGCTCTCCTTCGACGGCCCGGTGGCCACGCTCACGATGGACGTGAAGGAGGACGGCGGGCTGCGGCCGGGGTACAAGCTGAAGCTGAACTCCTACGATCTCGGAGTTGATATCGAACTGCACGATGCACTGCAACGCATTCGATTCGAGCATCCGGAAATTCGTTCGGTGGTGATCACCAGCGCGAAGAGCCGCATCTTCTGCTCCGGCGCCAACATTTACATGCTCGGACTTTCCTCACACGCGTGGAAAGTGAATTTCTGCAAGTTTACAAACGAGACCAGAAACGGAATCGAAGATGCAAGCGCCCACTCGGGCCTGAAGTTCATTGCCGCCCTGAACGGCACAACGGCCGGTGGCGGCTACGAAATGGCGCTGGCGTGCGATCAGATCATACTGGTTGACGACCGATCTTCCGCCGTGAGCCTGCCGGAAGTGCCGCTGCTGGGCGTATTGCCCGGCACGGGCGGTCTGACGCGCTTGACCGACAAGCGCAAGGTCCGCCGGGACCATGCCGACATTTTCTCCACGACGCCGGACGGGGTGCGCGGCCAGAGGGCAAAAGAATGGCGGCTGGTCGACGACGTGGCCAAGACGCAGCAGTTCGGCGAATTCGTGAAGCAGAGCGCCCTGGAACTGGCGAAGCAGAGTGACCGGCCCGCGGATTCCAAGGGTGTGATGTTGACGCCGCTCAAACGCACCATCGACGAAGCAGGGCTTCACTACGAATACGTGGATGCCCAGTTCGATCGAGAGCGACGCACGGTTACGATCACGGTGCGCGGCCCTGAACGCATGACCGAGACCGCTGTGGAGCAGGCTCGCGCCGCCGGCGCTGCATGGTGGCCGCTGCAGATGGCCCGGGAGCTGGATGACGCCGTTCTCAGCCTGCGCACGAATGAACTGGAACTCGGTCTCTGGATTCTGAAGACTGCCGGCAATCCCGATGCGGTTCTTGCTCTCGACGAATTCATATTGAACCACCAGGACAACTGGTTCGTTCGCGAAACTCTGGGGATGATGCGGCGGACCTTCGCACGCCTCGACGTCACCTCGCGCTCGCTTTTCGCCATCGTCGATCCTGGGTCCTGCTTTGCGGGCACTCTTCTGGAATTGGCGCTGGCGGCGGACCGCGTGTACATGCTGGACGCGCAGGAGGATGAACCGACAGCCTTCTTGACGCTATCGCAGATGAATTTCGGGCCGCTGCCGATGGTGAATCATCTGTCGCGTTTAGCGGCGCGTTTCTATCAGGACGAACAGCAGATCCACGCGCTGCGCCAACTGGTCGGGAAGAACCTTTCGGCGGCCGAGTCCTTGGAAGCAGGCCTGGTTACTGCCGCGCCGGATAGCCTGGACTGGGCGGACGAAATTCGTCTCGCCCTCGAAGGACGCGCGGCGCTTTCGCCGGATGCCTTGACCGGCCTTGAGGCAAATCTCCGTTTTGGCCTTCCGGAAACGGCGGAGACGCGGATTTTTGGACGCCTCTCCGCCTGGCAGAACTGGATTTTCAACCGGCCCAATGCCGTCGGGCCGAGCGGGGCGCTCAAGACGTACGGCACGGGCGCGCCAATCAAGTTTGACTGGGAGAGAGTCTGAGGACCGTTTCCCGGCGAGCCGAATCGAAGCGAGGAGCGAGTGATGATTGATTACACCGAAAAGATTCCGAACAACGTCGACCTGGGTAGAGACAGGGTCCTGCAGCGCGCGCTGGAACATTGGCAGCCAGCGTACATGGGCTGGTGGTACGACATGGGCCCGGCCGAAAGCCACAATTTTGAAGTGTATCTCCGGACCGCGATCAGCGTGGAGCCGGACGGCTGGGCGCAATTTGGCTACGTCCGCATGCCGGAATACCGCTGGGGCATCTTTCTGCAGCCCAGGGACCAGAATCGCCAGGTCAACTTTGGGACTCACAAGGGCATCCCCGCGTGGCAGGAAGTGCCGGGGGAATATCGCTCGACGCTGCGGCGCATCATCGTAACGCAGGGAGACACGGAACCGGCGTCGGTGGAGCAACAGCGAGCGCTGGGGACGAGCTGTCCTTCTCTGTACGATTTGCGGAACATTTTTCAGGTGAACGTGGAGGAAGGCCGGCATTTGTGGGCCATGGTCTATCTGCTGCATCGCTACTTCGGCCGCGACGGACGCGAGGAGGCGGAAGCGCTACTCGAGCGACGGTCGGGCGACGCGGATAATCCGCGCATTCTCGGCGCATTCAACGAGCCCACGCCGGATTGGCTGGCGTTCTACATGTTCACATTTTTCACCGACCGGGACGGAAAATTTCAGCTTTCGGCTTTGGCCGAGTCCGGCTTCGATCCGCTGGCGCGCACCTGCCGCTTCATGCTGACGGAAGAAGCCCATCACATGTTCGTGGGCGAATCGGGAGTGAGGCGCATTCTGCAGCGGACCTGCGACGTGATGCGCGAACACAAGCTCGAGGATCCTTCCGACGTCCGGGCGCTGGGCGTGATCGATCTGCAGACGATCCAGAAATACCTGAATTTCCATTACAGCGTCACGATTGATCTGTTCGGTTCGGACGCCTCCTCCAACGCGGCAAATTACTTCACTACAGGCCTAAAAGGACGATACGAAGAGACGAAGGTCGACGACGATCACGTCCTTGCCGACGTGGAGTACCCCGTCCTCGAAGTGGCTGGCGACAAGGTTGTGGAGAGGAAGGTGCCGGCGCTGACCGCATTAAACGAGCGATTGCGGGACGACTATATCGGCGAGATTCAGGCCGGCGTAGACCGCTGGAATCGGATCATCGAAAAGTCGGGGATTCCATTCCGGCTCGTACTGCCCCACAAAGGATTCCATCGCGCCATCGGTAACTTTGCCGGGCACTACATCAGTCCGGAGGGCGAAGTTCTTTCGGAGGAAGCATGGAAACATCGCCAGCATGCGTGGCTGCCGAGTCCGGAAGACTATGCCTTCGTGCAGTCGCTCATGAGGGGCCGCGTCGTCGAACCAGGCCAGTTCGCCAACTGGATCGCGCCGCCCGTCCGGGGAATCAACAATCAACCTCTGAACTTTGAATACGTTCGTTTCGGCTGATGGGATTGCTGGCTTCACGAGTAGCAGAGGCGCTTCTGAGGGGCGGCATACGTAGGGTCAGCCAAGTTGTCGAATGAGTGCGAAGTTCACTGCGATCTAGGCGATATGGGCGCGGGGCCGGAAGACCCGGTGCACCGAATCGAGTAAGTTGAAAACCGCGGCCGAGTCTTCGCCTTTTCTCCAGGCCACGTAGACCTCAATCTTGGCCTCGCGTTCGTTGAGCTCGACCGAAGCTAGTTCAATTCCGGCAACCGACCGGGTGACGATGGCGCCTGCACCAATGAAAATGGCCTTGCCCGATGCAACCATGATCGCCCCTGCCTCCTCGTGCGCCTCCACGTGCGTCACCGCAAGGTGCGGCGTGAGGCCGCGGCGATTGAACAACCCCAGAATCTTGTCGTAGAGCCCGCTCGAAAAACCGCGGTTGAAGATGATCAATGGCTCGTCGGCGACATCCTTCAATCTCAGGGATTTGAGCTTTGCCAAGCGGTGCGTCTTGGGGAGAATAACGACGAGTTTCTCTTCGAAAAGCAATTCGCAGTGCAGATTGACCTGGTCGACCGGCGGACGCAAGAAACCCACGTCGATGTCACATTTGCGCAGGGCCTCATTCTGATGAGCTGAAAAGATGTCTTTGCATTGGAGGTCGATCGCCGGATAGCGTTTCTGATGTTCGACGACAACGTGGCTGACAACCCCACCCAAGCCGGAGGCAATGCCGATCTTTACGAGCCCGGACTCTCCTTTTTGGGCGTGCCGCGCCGCCTCCGTCGCGTGGCCCGCCTGCACGACAAGCTTTCTTGCTTCCTCGAGGAAGGCGCGCCCCGCCTTGGTTAGCTCGACGTGCCGTTTGTTGCGCGCGAAAAGCTGCACTCCGAGTTCGTCTTCGAGCTGGCGGATCTGGCGGCTCAGGGGCGGCTGGGCAATGTGCAGTTGCTCGGCGGCCTTGCTGAAATTCAGGTACTCCGCCACGGCGATGAAGTAACGAACGAGGCGCAGTTCCATAGCCCCCGCATTTTATACCCGGCAGGTATCACTGGAAATACAAGTTTTC
>DATLWP010000377.1:0-13723 GCA_035576265.1 Candidatus Polarisedimenticolia bacterium | reverse complement strand
GCGAAGAAGCGGTTGCGCGCTCGCGCCAGCGTAACGCTGCTGCCGAGCAGAATCAACGTGCTGAGCCAGAGAATATGCCACATCGAGCGCACACCTTGCAGCGGCAGCCAGCCGCTATTCGGGAGCTCCTTGCGCACGATGTAGGCGCTCGCAAGTGCAGCAAAGAACATCAAAATGCCGCCCAGGGCCATGACCATCCCGGTGACGTAGGCCCGCTGCGGGACTCGCTCCGCGTTCAAAGAACCGCCCGTCTCCCCGGCGCCGCCCGACAAGGCCTGCGCCTCTTCCGGCGCGAGATCTTGCGCGATGAAATCCAGCCGCGCGCCGGGAACGCTGTATTCGTATGGCCCGCGATATACGTTCGGATACCGGCCGCCGAAATTATCGACAGGGGGCGGCGACGGCGTGGTCCATTCAAGGGTCGTCGCATTCCAGGGATTGACGCTTGCCTTCGCGCCCGTTTTTAAGCTTCGAAAGAAATTGTAGAAGAAGAGAAGCTGTGCGGCCGCGGTTACAAACGCCGCGATTGTGACGAATTGTTGCAAGGGCTGCAGCGCGGCGAGGTAGTTTGCTCCGGTCCAATCCGCATAGCGACGAATTCCGCCGGCAATGCCCACAAAGTGCAGCGGCATGAAGATGCAATAGGCTCCGGCAAACGTAACCCAGAAATGCAGCTTGGCGAGTCTCTCATCCATCATCCGTCCGAACATCTTCGGAAACCAGTAATACGTGGCAGCGAAGATCCCGAACACCGCAGCCAGGCCCATCACGATATGAAAATGCGCGACCACGTAGTAGGTTCCGTGCAATACCGTGTCCAGTGCGGGCTGCGCAAGAAACATGCCGGATAGCCCTCCGGTGACGAAAAACGAGACGAAGCCCAGCGCGAAAAGCATCGGCGAATGCAATTGGATCTTCCCTCGCCAGAGCGTCGCGAGCCAGTTGAATGTCTCCACCGCCGAGGGCACGCCAATCGACATCGTTACCGCCGAGAACGCCAAGCCCGAGTACGGGTTCATGCCGCTCACGAACATGTGATGGCCCCAGACGAGAAGGCCCAGGAAACCGATCGCGCAGAGCGAGAAAGCAATGGCTCGATATCCGAACACCGGCTTGCGCGAAAAATTCGCGAGCACGTGTGAGATCAATCCCATGCCCGGCAAAATGGCGATGTAGACCTCGGGATGTCCGAAAAACCAGAACAGATGCTGCCAAAGCAGCGGCGAACCTCCGCTATGGGTTTGCATCTGGCCGTTCACGACAAGCCCCGCGGGAAGAAAGAAGCTCGTGGCGGCGGAGCGGTCGAGCAGCAGCAGGATGCCCCCGGCGAGCAGGACGCCGAACGCGAGCAGGCTGAGGATCGAAGTGACGAACCACGCCCAGACCGTCAGAGGCATGCGCAGCAGCGACATCCCCGGCGCGCGCATGTCGACCGTAGTGGCGATGAAATTGAGCGCGCCCAGGAGCGACGCGAGGCAGAAAAGGGAAATGCTGACGATCCACATCGTCTGGCCGATTCCCTCGCCGGGGCCAGTAATGTCTCCGAGGGCACTGAGCGGGGGATAGGCTGTCCAGCCGCTAATCGGTCCGCCGCCGGGAACCGCGAATGCAGCAAGCATGCAGGCGAACGCCGCAAAGGTCAGCCAGAACGAGAGCATGTTGAGCCGAGGAAAAGCCATTCCTGGAGCGCCAATTTGAAGCGGCAAGAAATAGTTGCCGAACGCTGCTTGCGGAGCGATTGTCAACACGAAGAAAACCATGATCGTGCCATGCATGGTGACGAACGAGAGATACTGCTCGGGCGTCACGATGCCGCCGCCCACAAACGGCAGATGCGCCTGCGGCCAAACGAGGTGAAATCGCATCAGCAGCGAAAGAACGATTCCGACCGTCACAGCCGCAAGCGAGAGAAAGAGATACTGAACGCCGATCACCTTGTGATTCGTGCTGAAAACGAACCGACCGACGTAGCCCCTGGGCACTTCCATGCGCGCGGGGGCGGACTGTATTGGCGCATTCACTGGCGGCGTCCTGGCATGAGGATCTCGCTCACCGGCCAGCCGCGTGTTGATTGAGGAAATTCCAATAATTGGATGCGGAGACGACGTTCAGAAGACTGCGCATTTTATAATGGCCCAGCCCGCACAACTGCGTGCAGACGATTTCGTACTGACCGGTGCGGTCCGCCGTAAAGTGCATCGGAATCGCCATGCCGGGCACGGCATCCTGCTGAAGCCGCAATTCGCGGACGAAAAAATTGTGAACTACGTCTTGCGAGCGAAGCAGAAGTTCGACGGGGCGATTCACCGGCACAGTCAGCGTGGGCACAACGATATCATCCCTTCCCGCAGGATCGTTCGGATCGAGGCCCAGGGGATTGCCCGTTGCGGCACTGATCAGAGCGGGATCAAGGCGGCCGAATTTGCCGTCCGGCCCGGGATAGCGGAAATTGAAGACAAACTGGCTGCCGGTGACCTCCACCTGAATCGCATCGGCCGCAGCCGGGGTGAATCGCGCCGCCGCCCACGTCTTGCTTCCTGAAACTGCCAAGGCCAGAAACGCAAAACCGATAAGGCAGGTCCAGAGAATGTCCGCAGCAACGTTGCCACGAGTGAAGTGCGCTCGCTGACCGCGATCTCGATACCGCCAGACGGCGTATGCAAGACCCAGTTGCGCAAGAATGAACGCTGCGCCCATCACGTATAGCGTCCAATCATACAGGCGGTCGACTCGGACACCGTCGGCAGTGATGGGAGGCGGCGCCGGAAAGAGATGGGCCGCAAACAGAAAGACCGTCGTGCCCACCAGTGTTACGAGCAGCAGAGCCAGTAGAAGTGCCGGCGCCACAGAGCCGCAGTCGCGCTTTCCCGTTCGCGTCATGATCGGTTTACGACAGGGATGATATATAAGCGGGGAGGAATTTTGTAGCGGCAACGCGGAAATATGTGCAGCTACGTTCGTTCATTCAAACGCATCTGCCTCTTAGCAAATGTTGGCCGGAAATCTTGGTGCGGTCGAATGGATGAGCTTGTCCCGAGCGCTAGCCGAGGGAAACCAGCACGCACCTTCCTAATCCCTCGAATGCAGAACCGCCATTCGCCAAACGTCGCTTCTTCTCGCGACTCCAACGCTTGATCTGACTCTCACGCTTCGCCGCGCGCAGCCGGCTGTCATGCGGTTCGTACCACACTAGTGCAACTGGATTAGCGCCCTTCGTGTAACCCGACCCCTTGCCGGAGGAGTGATCGCGAATGCGATGCGCGAGGTTGGATGTGATGCCGCAATAGAAGGAATCGTCGGAGCAGAGCAGGAGATAGCAGCACCAGCCAGAAGGTAATTCAGGAAGCTTCAGCATCCTAAATGCCTGTCCCTCGGCTCGCGTTGCTCACTCGGGACAACATTTCCTCCTCGGAAATGTTGGTGCGGTCGAGTGGATTCGAACCACCACGGTATTGCTACCGCCAGCCCCTCAAGCTGGTGCGTCTGCCAGTTCCGCCACGACCGCAAGGGAGAGTTGAACGAAAAGATTGTAGCAGAAGCCGCTACTTGTTTGCAGGCGGGTTCTGCGCGGGCGCCTGCTGGCTGGGGGCCGGGGCAGGCGTCTGCTGAGAGGGCTGCGCTGGAGCTTGCGCAGGCGCCGCCGGTGCAGATTTCGCAGGGGCCGAGACCGGCTGCTGCGTCTGCTCGAGAACCGACCCGGTGCTTATTTCCGTCGGGGCGCGTTTCACCGAAAGCACGAGCGAGGTCATCATGAACACGATGGCGCACCACGTAGTCGCGCGGGAGAGAAACGTTGCCGCGCCCCGCGGGCCGAACGCCGTCTGGCTGCCCGCGCCGCCGAACGCGCCCGCGAGATCCGCCGCGCTCCCGCTCTGCAGCATGATGACGATCACCAATACAAAGCAAACCAGAATGTGCAGCGTCACCAGCACGGGCATGATCCGCCATCCCAGCGCGACCAAGGCCACGGCTACCAGCAGCGACACTCCCCATTTTGACCACGATGGCATTTCCAGCTCCCACCCTGCGCTGCGGGCGATTTACGTCCGCTCAGCGCGGTTGAAAATTCACGATTGAAGCAAACGACTTCGGGTCCAAACTCGCTCCGCCCACGAGCGCGCCATCGATCTCCGCCTGCGCCATCAATCCCTGTATGTTGTCGGGTTTGACGCTGCCGCCGTAGAGGATGCGAAGTTCAGAGGCTTGCTCGGGCGTAAATCTTGCCGCAGCCATCTCCCGGAGATAGCCATGCGCCTCAGCCGCCATTTCCGGAGTCGCGGTCCGCCCGGTGCCGATGGCCCACACAGGCTCGTACGCTATCAGAATACGCGAGAACTCCTTAGGGGTCAACGCGGTGAGGCCTCCGTCGAATTGGCGCTTCAGCACCGCCTGCGTGTGATTCCCTTCCCGCTCCGCGAGCGTCTCGCCGACGCAGACAATCGGCGTGAGCCCCGCCTCGAGCGCAGCTTTGGTCTTGCGCTGTACAGTCTCGTCCGTCTCGCCAAAATATTGCCTTCGCTCGGAGTGTCCGATAATTACGCCGCGGCACCCGATCTCTGTCAGCATTCGAGCCGAGATTTCGCCGGTGAAGGCGCCTTCACGCTCCCAGTGCACGTCCTGGCCAGCGATCGCAATCGTGCTGCTCGTGGCGGCTTCCACTGCCGTAGCGAGCGAGGTGAAAGGCGGGGCGATCACGATCTCGCAGTGCATAGCGGCGTCGACAAGGGGAAGGAAGGCCTGAAAAAAGGCGCGCGTATCGGCCTGTGTCTTGTACATCTTCCAATTACCTGCGATGACTGGGCGGCGCAATCAGCTCTCCTTTCCCGTGCCTGGTTTGTCCGTGAGCGCTTCGACGCCGGGAAGCTTTTCTCCCGCGAGGAATTCGAGAGAGGCGCCGCCCCCAGTCGAGATATGAGAAATCTGCTTCGCGACTCCGGCCTGCTCCACGGCGGCAACCGAGTCCCCACCACCGATAATGGAGGTGGCGCCGGCTTTGGTGGCAGTAGCTACCGCCTTGGCGATGGCCAGCGTCCCTTGCGCGAACGCCGGCTTTTCGAACATGCCGAGCGGACCATTCCACACGATGGTGCGGGCTTTTGAAATTTCCTGGGAAAACTGCGCGATGGTCTTCGGGCCAACATCGAGGCCCATCCACCCATCAGGCGTATTCGTGATATCCAGCACTTTCGTCGCCGAGGACTCGGGCGATTCCGCGAGCACGTGATCGACGGGCAAGAGCATCCGGAAATTGCGACTGCGCGCCTCGTCGAGCAAATTGCGGGCGAGATCGAGTTTGTCGTCTTCCACCAGCGACTTCCCCACGGGATGCCCCTGTGATTTCAGGAACGTATAGGCCATGGCGCCGCCGATCAACATCGCGTCGGCAAGCTTCATCAGGTTTTGCACCACTTCGATCTTGTCCGATACTTTCGCGCCGCCCAGCACCGCGACGAACGGCCGCTCCGGATTTGAAACCGCCTTCCCGAGATAAGCCAGCTCCTTTTCCATCAAAAGGCCCGCGGCGGCCTGGCGGACGAACTTCGTGATGCCCACCACGGACGCGTGAGCACGATGGGCAGAGCCGAAGGCGTCGCAAACGAACATCTGATCGCACAGTGTCGCAAGCTGTTGTGAGAACTCCGGATCGTTCGCCTCTTCGTCCGGATGAAAACGTACATTCTCGAGAAGCAGCACTTCCCCGTTGCGCAGAGCCTTGCTCTTGCCGACTGCGTCCGGACCGACGCAATCGGTGGCGAAACAAACCGGCCTGCCGAGCAGTTCGGACAGGCGCTTTGCCACCGGGGCGAGGCTAAATTGGGGATTGACCTTCCCTTTCGGGCGCCCCAGATGCGAAGCAAGTACGAGGCGCGCACCTTCGTCGATGGCCAACCGCAGCGTGGGCAAGGTTTCGCGGATGCGGGTGTCGTCTGTCACCGTACCGTTTTCGAGCGGAACGTTGAAGTCCACCCGGACGAAAACGCGCTTGGCCTTCATTTCCAGATCGCGAATCGATAGTTTGTTCATGATCGTCCCGAGAGTCCCGTGGCCGGCCGGACTCGCGTCTCTAGAGCCGCGCGGCAAGATGTTTGACGAGGTCAACGCAGCGGCACGAATAGCCCCATTCGTTGTCGTACCATGCGAGGACCTTGGCGCAATTCGAGCCCACGACGCGCGTGTACCCGGCGTCGACAATCGAAGAATGAGAGTTTCCGCGGAAGTCGACCGAGACTAGTTCGTCTTCGCTGTATTGGAGGATCCCCTTCAAGGGGCCTTCGGCCGCGCGCTTCAGGGCGGCGTTTACGCTGTCTATTGTCACGGGCTTCTCGGTCATTACGGTGAGGTCGACTACGCTGACGTTCGGCGTGGGGACGCGCATGGCATAGCCGTCGAGCTTGCCCTTCAGCTCGGGAATCACAAGGTGCAACGCCTTGGCGGCGCCGGTCGAAGTGGGAATCATCGAGAGCGCGGCGGCGCGGGCGCGGCGCAGGTCCTTGTGCGGGAGATCGAGAAGCCGCTGATCGTTCGTGTAGGAGTGAATCGTGGTCATCGTTCCGACGCTGATGCCGAACGTGTCTTGCAGAACTTTCGCGACGGGCGCCAGGCAATTCGTGGTGCAGGAAGCGTTGGAAATCACGTGGTGTTTCGCGGGATCGTACGCCTTGTCGTTTACGCCGAGAACAACCGTGAAGTCGGGATCGGTGGCGGGCGCGGAGATCATCACCTTTTTCACCGGACCGCGTATGTGCTTTCGCGCGTCGGGGCCCTTGGTGAACAGGCCGGTGGACTCGACGACGACGCTCGCGCCCACCGAGGCCCAGTCGAGTTCCGCCGGATCCTTCGTCTTGAACACCTTGAAACTCTTGCCGTCCACGGCGATCGTATTTTCCGTATGAGTCACGTCGTTCGGAAGGTTGCCAAGAATCGAGTCGTATTTCAGGAGATGCGCGAGGGTCTTCGAGTCCGTTATGTCGTTCACGGCGACAATATCGATTGCCGGATCGCCGATCGCCGCGCGGAGAACGTTTCGACCGATTCGTCCGAATCCGTTGATACCGACTTTCACTTGCATGTGCCCTCCAGAGAATTACGGGGGTATGTTATCGCGAGTAGGAAGGGAGTTCCACCGAGATGATGCTGCCAGGGCGCGGGAGGAACACAACGAACGCCTGCGCCTAATCGAATTGCTTCACGCGGACCACCTTTTCGCCGAGGAACGTAACGAACGTCGTGCGGGCCGGCGGTTTGCCATAGATCCAGTCTTCCGTCTCGTTGCCATTGGGATCGCGCTCGCGAACTTTTTTATCGGGGCGGCCCATCGCCGCCAGCACCATTTCGCGGTCCATTCCCACGACAGCCTTGTGGTCCTTGATTCCTTCTTGATACTGCTTCGGAAGGGTCTCGATCCAATTCACCGCAGCCGAATGCTGTTTCGAAAAATCGAGCAGCACGGAAAGATCGCGTTTCAGATCGTCCGGGCTCATGTCCGGAACGGGGCGCCCATAGTCGAGGATTAGGGTGCCGCCGATTCCTTCCCTGGAGTGAGAGGGTGAATTCGTGGTCGCCGTCGTGGTTCCGCCCCCGATGCCGATCTGAAGATGTTCGAGCAGATGAAAGTGCTTTTTGCCGCCGCCGTTGATCTGCACTAAGATCTCGCGCGAGCGAAATTCCAAGTTCGTGATCTGAACCGTATCTCCTGGATTGGCTGCGGTGCCCCAGAGTCTGAGCGCATCGCTTAAAGACTGGGGATCGAGCGGTTTGCCCACGGGAACTTTGAAACCCTTCTTGCCACCCGGTATCGGCTGAATGGCCTTCGCAAATTCACCGTCCACGTAGCGGATGAGCAGCAACCGCGATTGCGGCTGCAACGGTTCCGCAGAGGCGGGGGGATGGGGGGTGGCAGACGCAGCGGCGCCCGCTTGCTGCGCGGATTTGGGAACAGAGCTCGGAGTCGACTCGCGCTGTTGCGTGGATTGAGAGCGAGCCACACGGGGACTAACCGCCCAAAGAGCGAGCACGGCCGCCAACACGAGAGTGGACCGAACATCCATGAGGGGTTACTAGTATTTTAGGGCTTTTCCTCCGCGGCGTGAACAGGGATCTCCTTCGCGCGGCGGCGCCGCCGGTCATGAGATCTCGCGCTCCTTCGGTGCACAGCCGCGGCGAAGGCTTTCCAGACTTGCCAATTCCCCGCGTATTCCTTCAGCATGCGCTCCGGATGAAATTGAAGCCCCACCAAAAAGTCGGCCTCGGGATCGTAGTAGGCTTCGACCAATCCATCATCGGCGTGAGCCATCGGCCGGAAGCGGCGGGCCAGATCGCGAATTCCCTGGTGATGATAACTGTTCACGCACAGCTCTTTTCGCCGATACCACCGCGCGAGAGGTGTTTCGGGAACGACTGTGACGGGATGGCGATAGGTGTCGTAGTTGTGGTAGTCGATGTGCGGGCGGTGCGAGCCCTTTTCTTTCTGCACGTCCCCATAGAGCGTGCCGCCGCAAACCACGTTGACGAGTTGCGATCCGCGGCAAATGCCGAGAATCGGGAGCTCGCGGCGCATGGCACGGCGGACCAATCGAATCTCGATGTCATCTTTGAGCGGGTGTGTCTTTTCGAGGTACTGATAGTTGGCTTTCCGCGCGGTGTAGCGCTTCGGCTCGATGTCTTCGCCTTCCACCAGCAGCAGGCCGGCCATTCGCTCCATGTATTGCGGCAAGCATGCCGGTGTCCCCGCAACCACCGGGACGATCAGGGGGAGTATCCGCAGGCGAATGAGGAGCTCGAGATGAAATTCGCCGACATAGTCGATGAATTTGTTCTTCCGCGTGGTTCGCCGGGCGCAGACGAGAACGACCGGTCGATTCATCGGGTCAGTGTCCGAAGCGCTTCCACGAGCCGGGCGTCCTTGTCCCGTCCCTGCGAGGCCACACGGATGTGATACGCATCCATGCCGAGCTTGTTCGAACAGTCGCGCACATACATTTGATGATCGGCGAGCAGTCGCGCCTGAAGCTCGGTGGCCGTCATGCCGTTCTGGATTTTGAACAGCACGAAATTCGCCCCCGTGGGATAAACCTCCAGCCTCGGAATGGTCCGCAGAGCGCCGTAGAGCCAGCGGACGTCGCTGATCAAACGCTTACGACCCTCGTGATAGGCCGCGTCGGTGGGCGGCAATAGAGACAAGAAATACTGCGCGAGAGTATTCAGATTCCAGGTGGGAACGAAGCGGCGCAGGCGATTGAGAACGAAAAGGTTGGCACTGTAGCAGTATCCCAGACGCAGACCGGGCACGCCACAGTGCTTGCTCATGCTGCGCACGATCAACAGATTGGTGAACTGATCGGCCACCGGAAGCAGGCTTGGAATGGGGTCGCCCGCGAAATCGATGAACGACTCATCGACAATGACCATCTCCAAGTCGCGCGCGCGGCGCAGAAAATCAACCATTTCTTCGAGCGGGATGAACTGGCCCGTGGGATTGCCGGGATTGATCACGAGCAGGCATTCCAGCTTCCGCTTGTGCACCCAGGCCAGGTAATCCTCGAGGCGAAGCTCGTATCGCTGCTCGGGATCGAGCGCGTAGAGCTCAGCGTCCCGCTGGTCTTTCATCTTTTCGATGTACTCGCCGAACGTGGGAATGGGGACGGCGATGCGGTCGATCAAGGTCATATCAATCAGCGCGATCAGCTCGGTCGCGCCGTTGCCGATGATCAGGTGCTCTGGATCGACGTGCAGCACGGCCGCGAGATTCTGCTGGCTCATCAGCGGGTTGCTCGACGGGTAAGATTTGATCAGGTTGGGCAGATTGCGCTGCATATCGTCGAGCATTTCGGCCGTGGGGTAATACGGGTTGGCGATAAAACAGAAGTCGACGATATCTCTAGCCTTCTCGTAGCCCACCAAGTCGGCGAGCGCGGGCGAATGGGAGGTCTCGTAAAAGAGATGCCTCCGAAGCTCCGCTGCGGAATCCGAGGGAACCGCGCTTCCGAGCATTGTGCTTTTCATGTCTTACCAACTCCCGACGGGTGTGGACGCGTCGCGCAGCAAAGGATTAGGAGCGCAAAACGTGGCGAGGCGGAAGCGCAGGTTTTGGTGATTACAACGGGGCGCCGCCGTTTGTTTGCAGCGACTTCCGGGTGATTCTAACCGCGGCGTTTGGCGATTAGAAAACGTAAAAGAAGAGGACCTCATTCCGGCCTCGACCGGGCCGGGGCCGCCGCTGCGACCGAACTGAGCCGCCCGGGCCACATAGTCATCTTAATACTCGCGGGCGCGATTGCAAGCGCATGTTGGTGGAGAGAACTTCGGCGGCGCTCACTGGCGAGAAGTGTTGTGATCGCAACTCAGATGGACTGCTGTCACTCGAACGGCGCATACGGCCCTTGGCTCACGTGGCGGCGCGCGAGAGGAACGGGGCGAAGGCGTTGATGACCGAAATGCGGATCGCATCCTGGCGTGTGATCAGGTTGCGCGTGAGGACGCCCCAGGCTCCTTGGGCGTCGCGGATGCCCCGGCTACCGGCAAAGGAGTCGATGGCCTCGGCCAGCTCGATGCCTTCGTCTACGACGCGCTGCACGAGCGGCTCCGGCACCAGGACGGCACCCGACTGTCCGAAGGCGCCGCGGCCGGTGCGATCCGCGACGTAGGCCCAATTCTCCAGAAACACGAAGCGCACGCCGCTTTCGTGGACTACGTCAAGGCCGCCCTCGAGCCCGATGAAATATGGCCACGGTTCTCTCTTTTGGCGGGCAATTCGCAGTAGCGTCTCGGCGCGTTGCCGGGCACCAGCCATGATCTCTTCACGCGAAAGCGGCGTGTGGCGAACGCCGCTAGGCACCTCCACCCCCACTACGTCGAATTCGGCGTTTTCGTCGAGGTGCGGGCGCAGAATGGCCAAGGCTTCCCGGACGGCATCGAGTTTTGGCCGGCGCGTGCTGCCGACGGGGATAACAGTCGCGTTCGTTTTCGACGTCACGTGGTCCGGATGGCCGACTTCTAATCTTTCCACAACTGGGTCTGTTTTTCGCGGGAGAAACGAGAGGCGAGGAATTCCTTCAGATTCTCGATCGAGGAAAAGAGCTGATCCGAGCAACCGAGCAGCCACATGTTGATTTCTTCGACCGGCAGGGGCGAGACCAAGTAGACAGGGATGCCCTTGCGATAGGCTGCGATCAGCTCAGCAGGCGTTCCGCCGCCTTGCGCGCCCGCCCCGTCCCAATAACAGATGAGGTAATCGGCCTTGTGCTCGAGCAGGTCCAGATCGAAAGCGATCATCTTTCGGGCGGTGCGGCGGAAGCGATCGAGATCGGTGGTCTGCCACGCGCGGAAATTCGTCGTTTCTTCCTCAGTGAGGTTTCTTCTCGCGTCCTCGGTGGGGTCGTAAACGCGGTGCCCGAGGTGGTCGCGCAGGAAGGGCGCCAGCTTGCGCCGCCAAAGCATTCCGCCGTCCTCGGCAGGGTCGATGGGACCACAAAGATAGGCGAGCATGAGGTTCAAACCCAGGAAACTTTAGCATGCCGCGCAGGGGCTGGCCACTGCGATCCATACAAGCAGCCGGCGTGAGCGACAAACGCTGGGAGACTGGAGCGGGATAAGGGAATCGAACCCTCGCCTCCACCTTGGCAAGGTGGCGTACTACCACTATACGAATCCCGCCTGTAGAGAAGCTTAGCAGAGAAGCCGGCCGACGAGAAATCACTTATCGCACGCTTGTCCGGGCCCGAACAACGCCGCGCGGAGCCCGACTCAAGAGGCAGCCTTCGGGCGGCTCCTGCGGGCGCGTGACGCTCCCGTGTAACGTCTCACGGGATGCACGGCGGCTAGTCGACTTCCAGAATGCGAGTCGCTTTCACGACGGGCGATTTCTTCTGGCGCTCCGCAAAAGCCTCTGCCCGCTCGCGATTGATGTAGACACGGGCGAATTTTTCTCCGTCGTGGTAATACACGGTCACCTGCCAATGACGGTGCTTGCGGCGGCCGTCCTTGTGCAGCCGAGTCGACTTTCTCCCTCTTGCCTTCTTCTTTTTTTTCACGATGGATTGACCCTCAAGAGCGAGCGACTATGCCAAGTTTGGTTCCCCCGCGCAAGTAGCAAGTTGAGGGTTAACCCTTGCATTATTTAGGGATTCTGTGAAGCCTGGAAGCTTTCGCTGCATCTAAGAAAAGAGCCCCCTGCGCTGAAAATACTGCCGTTCGCCGAACTTTTCAAGCCCGCGGTGCGTAATACAGACAGAGGGGGAGAGGCGACCATGCTTACAGCATTTCGGAACGACATTCAAATCGAAGACTTGGGAAACCATCCAGCAGCGACGGTCGCAGGGCTTCAAAATCTTCTGGGCGCAAATCCGCACGTCGCTCCCGACCCTAAGCGCAGCGGTTTCTATGAAGTGGAAGGCCGTGCGCTGACTTACTACATCCACGTTTCACCCGTCACAGGAAAGGTCCTGCTCTTGGCCACCTGGCCGAACGAGGCCGGGCGGCACGGAGCAGCGCAAACCGCGTAACGCTCAGAAGACCCTTCGGACCGCCGCTTCACGAAACGAGGTCCTCGGGCTTGACATTCAAATCGTCCAGAATCTGCTTCTTGACTTTGTAAAGTGCGCGGCTGTCGCTCGCCTGCGCGTAAGCGAAATTTCCCGATGATTTCGAAATCCGCAGGGTAAGCTCCTTGCCGCTCTTGCTGGTCAGGATCACGGTGATCGCCGGTTTCGCCAGTTTCGCTCTCAGGCTGGCTGCGGGGTGGTCGATCACTTCTTCGGCACGCAAATCGGTGACGGCATCGAGAACTTTCCAGATCGCTACGGATTTTCCCTTCTCTTCCTGTTGGGCTGCCGCGGGCGCGTCGAACTTCCATCCGTCCGGATCGTCCTTCTTGCGGCTGAGGACGATGGAAGTGGCGGCATTCTGGATCTGAATTCGCTGGATGTCGTCCGCACCCACGTGGAGGACTTGCCTGTCGCGCAGGTCTGTAAATCTTTGTGCGAGCTTTAAGTAGAGGTCCCGCTGGATGCGGAAAATCAGCGGGCGCGAGGCGTCTCGCGCGAAATAGGTGCCGTCTTTAATCTTACCGACGAGCAGCGTGGACCTTTCCCCCTTCGAATCAATGGCCGTGAACGTCAGAGCAGGATTCGCGAGGCCGTACTTCGACAGGCTTTCAGGCTTCTCGCTGACGACGCCCGCCATCTTGGCGTTGGCAACCGCGGAGAGGAGCGAGTCCACGGCGCTTTTATCAGCGAGCACGGCACTCGGCTTCGAAAATTTCCACTCACCTTTTTCCCGGGCTACTGCGAGTTCCTCGCCGGGACTCCGCAGAACGAACGAAGCGACTTCGTTGCCATCGATATGCAGTACGCTGCGGTCGCGCAAGTCGTCGAGCGACTTGTCGACGCTGGTGGATAGTGACAAGGGGAGGAGCGAAACATTCTTGCTGCCGTCGACGATCGCGTATACGGAGTCGCCGCTGAAATCTTTGTCGCCGATCCGCAGCGTATGCTTCGCTCCATTCCGGAGCTGGAATTCCACGGCGACTTGCGGCGGATCTAAGCCGTATACCTTCCGGCGATCGGACGGCCCTGTTTCGATGTCGGAGACGCGCGCGGTGGCGAGTTGATCGACGATGCCTCGCGCCGTAGGCTCGTCAGCTTCGGTCTCAATCGGCTGCACGATCTGCCAGGCGCCCTCGCGCTTTTCAAAGCGAATCTCGGGGCGGTCAGGCTGCACAGGGTGG
>DATLWP010000376.1:0-7439 GCA_035576265.1 Candidatus Polarisedimenticolia bacterium | reverse complement strand
GAACCCAATTACACGCGCCTGCCACTTCCTTTTCCCAATCGGCCTGCGGATCTGCTGCCTCTTTCGCGTGACGCGCGACCGGCAATCGACATTCTAGTGGCCCAAGTGCAGGCGAGCTACGATGCCGGACAGCGGCACTACGATGCCGGGGCTCACGACAAGGCGCAGTCCGATTTCGACCACTCAGTAAACTTGATTCTGGCGAGCGGCTTCCAGGTGGACTTCGACCCGCGTCTCTCCAAGCTGTTCGACAAACTCGGCGAGGCCGTTCAATCCGGCGAAATGAGCGCGCTCAAGACGAGCCAGGATCAGGAAGCCGAGACGCCTGCCGAGGCTGCACCCATCGACGAAATCGCCGACATGAAGCTACCTGCGGGCGATCCGGGGCTGGCGCTCAAGGCGGAGATGGAATTGATTTCCGTTCGCCACGACCTGCCGCTGACGGTCAATGATTCGGTGCTGCAGTACTTGAGCTTTTTCATGACGGCGCGCGGCAGGGCGATTGTCGAGCGCGGACTCGAGCGCGCCGGTCGCTATAGCGGGATGATTCGGCGGGTCCTTAAGGAAGAAGGCGTGCCGCAGGATTTGATTTATCTGGCGCAGGCCGAAAGCGCATTCAAGCCGCAGGCGGTTTCCCGTGCCGGGGCGCGCGGCATCTGGCAATTCATGCCCTTCCGCGGCGAGGAATACGATCTGGCGCGGAGCTATTGGGTGGATGAGCGCAGCGATCCGGAGAAAGCGACGCGGGCCGCGGCCCGGCATCTGCGCGATCTCTACGGCATGTTTGGCGACTGGTACTTGGTGATGGCCGCCTACAATTCGGGTCCCGTGAGCGTAGCCAAGGCCATCGAGCGCACCGGCTATGCCGATTTCTGGGAACTGCAGAAACGCCACGCCCTGCCGAGGCAGACGCAAAACTACGTGCCGATCATCATCGCGCTCGAGCTGGTTGCCAAGGATCCGTCGTTGTACGGGGTGCACGTTGATCCCGAGAAACCGGAGCAAGTGGCACGGCTGAAGCTCGACCATCCGATAAGTCTTCCGCTCGTGGCCGACGCAGCGGGCGTGGATACCGAGGACTTGCGACTGCTCAACCCGCAACTGCTGCGCGACATCACGCCAAACGAGCCAGGATTCGAGTTGAAGCTGCCCGCGAGCACAACCAAGAATTTCGAAGAAAACATTCAGCAGGTTCCGCCTGACAAATGGACAAGCTGGCGGCTACACGCTGCCGGCGAAGGCGAATCACTGGCTGAAATCGCGCAACGTTACCACGTCACCGTGAAGTCTCTCGAAGCGGCTAATCATCTCGAGGCGCACGCGGACGTGCCTGGAGGCTTCCTCCTGAATGTGCCGACGGCGCCACCCAAGGCGCGTCTGGTGCATTATCGGGTCCGGCGCGGCGACACGCTCGCGGGAATTGCCGGACGTTTCGACGTCACGGTGGCGGAGCTGAAGCGCTGGAATCACATCTCGGGCTATCACGTTCGAAGTGGAAGGCGGCTGCGAATCTATGCCGGGAGACGAATGGCCGAGGCATCGCGTTCCGGAGCGAAGTCGGCGAAGAATGCAAGCCCGAAGCTCGAAAATGTATCGACGCACAACGGCGCAACATCGACAACTCTCGCGCACCGCGTCAAGGCAGGCGAGACGCTCTACTCGATTGCCCGCAAGTATCAGACCACGATTTCCGCCCTGCGCCGCTCCAATAGTTTCCTTGCGGACCGAGAGCTGCAAGCGGGCGACGTGCTGACCATCGACCGCTAAATAAGCTCATCATGCTAAGAGATTCAGTTTCTGTAGGTTGCGAGGTGGCACGTATATGCACGGTGGTACGCCTCTCCGCAAATAGCGATCAATTGCTCATCCGCTCTTTTTTTCCGTTGCGCCTTGACAAAGTTCCGACACTCCGTTTATAAGCGCCCGAGGAGCAAAAGAGCTGCCCGGTAGCCCGTGCACCCATGGAGGACCGAATGTTTTACGCCAAGATGAACGATGAGGAAGATGACGAGTTGCCTCGCTTCGAAGAAGAAATGGAAGAGGGAGAGGAAGAAGGGCAGGGGCAACCAGCCGAGATCATAGAAGAGCTTGAGGAGATCATCATCGAGGAAGAGCCACTCGAGCAGGAACCCGAAGCTGCTGCCGTTCCGGCTCGCAGCGCGCCCGCGCGCGCACCTAGACGAAAGAAAGCGAAGTCCAGAAAGGCACCGCCGAAACCAAAGAAGGCCAAGGGCAAGCCTAGGAAGAAGAAAGCCGCGCGGAAGAAGGCTCGCCCTAAGAAAGGGCGGCGCAAGAAGCGCTGAGGCTCGCCGGGTTCAAGTTTCTCAGGCTCAGGACGCGTGCGGCTACCGCGCGATCTCGACGCGTGCACGGCCTTGAAGTGTTTTCGTTGCGCACGGGCATCCCGGTCAGCGCGCCCTGCGAAGCTTTTTGCGCACCCCACCTCACTTCGCCCAAGTGCGCGTGTGCCTCACTGGGTGTCATCCTCGGGCAAACGCGCCCCACTTTGCTTTCCCCATCCTGAAATGTTCTCCTTGCGGTAAACCGCTTAGGATGGCTAGCATACGCGCTCGATGCCGCTCGCAATTGAGCAGATCCGGAGAATGCGCGGTGGGGCCCAGTCGCAGCTGATGCGATGCGCGGACGAAGGGTATTACGTGGTGAAATTCCAGAACAATCCGCAGGGGACAAGGGTTCTGGCGAACGAATTGCTGGGGACAAGGTTGGCCGCCCGGATCGGGCTGCCGACGCCAGCCGCAGAAGTGGTCGAGGTGCACGAACGCCTGATCGAGAACACCGACGACCTCGTGATCCAGCTCGGGCGGGGTCGTGCGCGCTGCCGAGCCGGGCTTCAATTCGGCTCCCGCTATCCGGGTTCTCCGGCAGAGACGGCGGTGTTCGATTTTCTGCCCGACGAACAGCTCGGCGAAGTTGCGAATCTCGCCGATTTTTGCGGCATGCTTGTGTTTGACAAGTGGACGTGCAACACGAACGGGCGCCAGGCGATTTTCTTCCGCGCCAAGGATGAATCGACTTACCGGGCGAAAATGATCGATCAAGGTTTTTGCTTCAACGCAGGGGAGTGGAATTTTCCGGATGCCCCCTTGCGCGGGCTGTATGCGAGGCATCGCGTGTACGAATCGGTGCGCGCGATCGAGTCGTTTGAGCCTTGGCTGACACGCGTTGAGACGAAAGTCACGGAAGCGACTCTCGATGAGATCGTCAGCGAGATTCCTCCCGAATGGTACAATTTCGATCCAGAACCGCTGGAAAAAATGCTCGTGCAACTTCTGCGCCGGCGAAAGCTGGTTCGGGAGCTGATCATTTCGGCGTGGAAGTCGTCGGCACAAGCCTTTCCAAACTGGAAGTGAAATATGTCCGAAGAAAATCGTCATACCTTGCGTTATCAGATTCTGCGCTACACACCAAATCTCGTCCGCGATGAGTGGGTCAATATCGGCGTGCTCCTGGAAGAAGTACCCTTGGAACAACGCACGGCCGCCCTACCTAGCCCGCGACGCGCCGTGCGTTTGATCGAAGAGCCGTCTGAAATAGCGCGTGTGCGCCGCTTGCACCCGGCGGCGGACGAGAGCCTGCTGCGCGCGCTCGCGGCCGAATTCGACGCGCGGATCCGCGCGCCGGAACCGGAGGCCGCAACGTATCTCGCAAAACTTGGCGAGACACTTTCAAACGTTCTGCAGTTCAGCCCGCAGAAAGCCGTTTTGGCGGAGGATTTCGACGCCGAGCTCGAACGCCTCTTTCGCGATCATGTGGCACCTCCAGCGACGGTGAGGAGTGGAATCGTCGAAAACACCCGCGCGTGGATCCGCGCGCGACTAAACGACGTTTTCCGGCGCCACCACATCCTCGCGAAGCTCGAACGTAGCGTCCGCGTGGAAGAGTTCACGCAGCCGGGCGACCCCTTGCGGCTCGACTACGCTTACCGCTGCAATGGCACGCGCGGATACCTCCACGCGGTTGCGCTCGGTCGCGATCCGGCGCAGGCAAAAGTACTGGCCTACACGGCCGAATGCATCCGCGCGCGCGCATCGAATTCCGAAATCGCCGCTATCACCGAGATCGAGCCCGCGCGCGAAAACCCGCGCCATCAATTCATCGCGCGACTTTTCGCGGAGCAGCAGATTTCCATCGTGCCGCTCACCCGCATCGAGAAGTTCGCCGAGAACCTGCGGCCGCGGCTGCACTAGTTCATCGGCGCTGCCTAGTTCGAACCGTCGAATCGGTCCGTCCGCACTTGCGATTCGCCATTGGACGTACCTCGCCGATCAACGGGCCCTCACTCGGCACTGACTCCGAGCCGTGATGACTTGACTCGCGTCGCCTCACAGGGCTCTCCTGCACGGGACTGCCCCTAATTCGAACGTCCGCGGCTCGGATGGGTGCGTAACCTGTGTAGAAAAGCCCGGATTGACGCAACTCTCCAGTTTTGCTATGTTTTGTTTCGCCTCCATCGGAGTACAACTGTGAAACATAGGGCGGTAGGTAGCAGAGTTTCCTCGCGACAGGCTCGCAAGCCATTGACTAAAAAGGGGTTAGTATCTGGTGCCAAAGGGGGCCCGCCGGCCCCCGATCCCGAAGCGCCCGCCAAGCAACAGCAGTTGAAGCTCTACGAAGAAGCCCTGAGGCACTTCCAGCAGCAGAAGTTCAGCCGAGCCAAGGAAATTTTGGAGCGCGTGATCGAGGGACCGAGCAAGGAGTTGTCTGATCGCGCCAGGGTTCACCTGCGCATTTGCGAACAGCGGATCTCTCGCGCTCCCGTTCCGCCGCCGAAATCCGCAGAAGATCATTACACACAAGGCGTGGCGCTCATGAACTTGGGCCGCTGGGACGAGGCGCGCGAACACCTCGATCGCGCACACAAAGCCGCCCCCAAAGCTGACCACGTCATCTACGCTATGGCGGCCCTCGATTGCCTGACCGGCGAAGCGGACTCGGCGATGGAGAATCTGAAGCTGGCCATCCAACTGCGCCCCGAAAATCGCTACCATGCCCGCAACGACGTAGATTTCGCATTTTTACAAGAAGATCCGCGCTTCACCGAGCTGCTCTATCCCGAGCGGGATGGTTCAGCCGGCTGATTGCCCGCTCTCCCAATGAACGACCATTCGAAGCGCCGCTCGCCGTCCGTCCGGCCCGTGCGGGTTGTCGCCCTAGGCGGCGGCACAGGCCTTTCCGCCGTGCTCCGCGGCCTCAAAGAGCACGTCGCCGAACGGGGAAAGTCGTCGCCAGTTCGGCCGATCGCGGATCTTACCGCGGTCGTGACAGTGACGGACGACGGCGGGAGTTCCGGTCGCCTGCGACGCGAATATCGCGTCCTTCCCCCCGGCGACATTCGCAATTGCATGGTGGCGCTCTCGAAGGACGAGCACCTGCTCGGAGAGCTCTTTCAATACCGTTTTCCGGCAGGCCGAGGGCTCGCAGGGCACAGTTTCGGCAACCTATTTCTGACGGCTCTCTCCAACATCACCGGAGATTTCCCGCGAGCGGTGCAGGTATCGGCGCAGGTTCTTGCGATTCGCGGAAGAATCTTCCCGTCCACTGCGCAGAACGTCACGCTTGAGGCCGTGCTCGAGGACGGTACGAGGGTAGCAGGCGAAACAAGCATCTCGCGGTCGCGCAAACGCATTGCCACCGTGCGCTTGGTGCCACGCAGGGTTCAGCCGCTGCCCGAGGTGATCAAGGCAATCCGCGAGGCCGATCTGATCTTGGTCGGGCCCGGATCCCTGTATACGAGCATCCTGCCGAACCTGCTCGTCGAAAAGATGGTCGACGCGATCGCCGGCTCCAAGGCGACCCGCGTGTATATCGCGAACCTGATGACGCAACCCGGCGAGACCCGGCATTATTCGGTGGCGGACCACGTTCACGCCATCCAGAAGCATACGCGCAAGCCGCTATTCGATTTTGTCGTGATCAATCAGACGCCCGTCTCGCCGCGTCTCTTGCGCCGGTATAAGGCAGATGGTGCTGAGCCGGTGGATCCATCGTTCGGGGAGCTCGAACGGCTGGGCATCCGCTACGTCACGGGCGATCTTCTGCAACAGGACGGGGTCGTCCGGCACAACCAGGAACGCCTGACGAATCTCCTGCTGGAAAAATTCGTCAGGCGCCACGCTCGCGGCTAGTGCAATTCCAGCTTGGAGCCGAACGTATTCGAACGAGCCGACGCGTGCGGGAAGAAAGAAAAGAGAACCGCATGGGCAGCAGCGCCTAGTCGGCGGACGTATTGGCCGGCGCGCGGTACCCTTCGCGTGCAGTCACGACGACTTTCTGCTTCTTTCCCTTCCGGTTCGCTACCTTGAGCACATTGCCCTGGTCGTCGACGACCTCGACAGTGATTTTGTGGTATTTCCCGTCCTGCGGCGTCGAGGGGGCAAACACGAGCGTGTACTGGTGCCGCATGTACGCCGCAACGGTATTGAATATCGCCGGCATTTCACCCTGGAAACGCGGGAAATAGGCGGAGCCGCCGGTCATGCGGGAAAACGTCGATAGCTGATTCTTGGCCTGGAGGTAGCCGAGGTTCGCGCCGTTTCCGTACAGGTCGATCTCCTCCCCCATGCCAACGCAATAAATAGTGACCTCGGTTTCCTTCAACCGGTCGAGAACCTGGTCGAGCGTATGCTTGCTGAACGTGTCGAAGCCCGTCGCAATTACGAGAATGGATTTCCTCCCTTTTACGTCGCGGAGCTGGTCGAGCGTTTCGTAGAGCGCGTCAAACAGGTCCGCCTCATGAAACGTTGGAAAGCCGAGCGTCCGAATGGCTTCATCGATGGTGCGCTTGTCTTGTGTGAAGTCCGCCTGGAGGGTGGTCTTCAGATCGAAAGTCTTGAGAGCGATCCAATCTTGCGGTTTCAAGTGCTCCAGGAAGCCATCGGCCCAGAGCTGGCCTTTCTCTCCGAAATAGCCTTGCCAATAGCGGAACGCAATGCCGCTATACTCCAGCAGCATGACCACGGTAATGGGCGCGTCCGTGGTTGCGAAATTCGTGATCTGCTGTGGCTGGCCGTTGTCCAAAATGCGGAAATTCTCGCGCTTCAAGCCGGTCACGAGGTTTCCGTCGCGGTCGGTCACCACCGCGTCCACGTCGACTAAATTGGATTCAACGGCAATCGCCGCCTGCGTGGACCCAACTGGCGGTTGTTTCTGACCCTGTGGCTGGCCTGTTGGTGCCTTGGGGGGCTGGGGTTGCTGCGCTGGCGCAGGCGGTTGGGGTCCCTCCACTTGCGCCCACGCAGGCACAGCCATCGCGAAGATACCAAGCCCGACGCTGAGAATCCCCGTCAGGATGATGCGGCACCATGTGTTCACTTGCATGTCTACCTCACTGAACTTAGATGCTGCCACGGCCGCCCGGGAGCGTCAATTGCACAATAGAAGACGCACGTCGCAGTGCGGCCCAGCCAGCATCCTCCTCC
>DATLWP010000375.1:0-4761 GCA_035576265.1 Candidatus Polarisedimenticolia bacterium | reverse complement strand
ACTCGCGCGCGGTTTGCAAAATGAAGTGCCGCTGGATGCGGCGCCCACGTCTCTGACCTGCTCTACGTCCAACGATGTGAGAATTGCTGCCCGTGTCCAATAACCCACTGGGAGTGTCGCCGCCGCACCCTACGGAAATTCCCATTTTGGGAATGCGCGGTGGACCCCGAGTCTGCCAATAGTACAGCTAGCGTGACGTGCCGTTTTGAGTTACGCTCTGCGCCTCACGGCCGGGACCTATTCTTGGGATGCTCTTTAAAACTTTCAGCGCTGCAGTCTTTGGAATCGATGCCTACCTCGTCGAGGTCGAGGTCGACGTCAGCCCGAGTTTTCAAGGAAATTTCAATGTCGTCGGCCTGCCCGACCTTGCCGTAAAAGAGAGCCGCGAGCGCATCCGCTCAGCGCTGCGTAACTGCGGCTTCGAATTTCCCTCGCAGCAGGCCGTTACCGTTAACCTGGCTCCCGCCGACATCCGCAAGGAAGGTTCCGCGTTTGACTTGCCCATGGCGCTCGGGCTGCTCGGTTGCCAGGGTACCTTCTTCGGGAAGATTCTGGACTCCTATGTTTTCCTCGGCGAATTGTCGCTCGACGGGGGCGTGCGCTCGGTGCGAGGGGCGCTCTCAGCTGCGCTTGCGGCGCGCGACCGGGGCATCAAGAACGTTGTCGTGCCGGAAGCGAACGCCCGTGAGGCCGCGGTAGTTGAAGGAATCAACGTCTTCGCGGTGAAATCCCTGCCCCAAGCCGCGGATATGATCAACGCGCCGGAATCGTTTCGTCCGATGGCTGTCGATACGTCCCAGATGCTTGCCGAGGCGAGCCAGTACTCCGTTGATCTGCGCGACGTTCGCGGGCAGATGTCCGCCAAGCGGGCTCTCGAGGTGGCCTGTGCCGGCAGCCACAACATTCTCCTGATCGGCCCGCCCGGCGCGGGCAAGACGATGCTGGCGAAGCGCATCCCCACGATTCTTCCGCCGATGTCGCTGGAAGAAGCCATTGAGACCACGCGCATTCACAGTGTGGCCGGTTTGCTCGACGACGCGCGCGGCCTGGTCGGCGCTCGGCCGTTCCGTTCGCCCCACCACACCATCAGCGACGCCGGCTTGATCGGCGGCGGGGCCGTGCCGCGCCCGGGAGAGGTCTCGCTCGGGCACAATGGCGTGCTGTTCCTCGACGAACTGCCTGAATTCCAGCGCAACGTCCTCGAAGTGATGCGCCAGCCGCTTGAGGACGGATGTGTGACGATTGCCCGCGCCGCAGTTTCCGTCAGCTTCCCGTCGCGCTTCATGTTGGCGGCGGCTATGAACCCCTGTCCTTGCGGCTTTTTCGGCGATGCCACGCGCGAATGCCACTGCTCCCCGCCGCAAATCCAGCGCTACGTCTCGAAGATTTCCGGGCCGCTGCTCGACCGCATCGACATCCACATCGAGGTCCCGGCGGTGAAATACAAGGATCTCCGCGGTGAGGCCGAAATCGAAACTTCGGCGACCGTGCGCGAGCGCGTCCTGCGCGGACGCAAGATCCAGCTCGGCCGATACCGCGGCGAAAGGAAGATCTACGCCAACGCCCAGATGCCGCCCAAGCTGATCCGCCAACACTGCGCGATTTCAGCCGATGGCGAGAAACTGCTCGAAACTGCTATTCAGCGCCTCGGACTTTCCGCTCGCGCTCACGACCGCATTCTCAAAGTCTCACGCACCATCGCCGACCTCGAGGGAGCCGCCTCCATCGAGCCCAAGCATCTGAGCGAAGCCATCCAGTACCGCACACTCGACCGCACCTACTGGACGTGACGCCTTGCCGCCGCCCGCTCCCCATGCCCGATTGACGGGCATAAGCGGCCTATGATACCCATATGAGGCCTTTCTACAGGGGTTTCCCTCGACTCACGATGGCGACTGCAACTCAACGTCTCGAGGTCGCGCTGGACACGGCGCTGGAAAGCGTGGACCTCGCCGAGGATATCGTCAAGCGTGTTGCCGAAGCCGCAGGCTTTGGCGAGGAAGACGTCCATAAATTCACGATGGCCGTGCGCGAGGGCGCGATCAACGCGTACAATTACGGCAACCTCCGGGATCCGCAGAAGAAAATCACCATCATCGTCGAATTCGAGCCCGAAAAGATGATTGTTCATATTCTGGATGAAGGGTCGGGCTTCGAGCTAACGGAGATTCCGGACCCGCTCGCCGAGGAGAATCTGCTGCGCACTTCGGGGCGCGGACTTTTCTTGATGCGCGCATTCGTGGATGAATTCACCGTTCAGCGCGCTCCAGGGGGCGGGACCGATCTCGTGATGGCCAAGAAACTCCCGCGTCGCGTTTCAGACAACGGTCGGCCCGACCCCCGGTAGAACGTCTTCGTGAGGTGTTTGTGTCTCTGCAAGCAACATGCCGCGACGTCGGCGACGTCACTTTGATCGATTTCAGCGGGAAAATTACGCTCGGTGAAGCTAGCGCAATGGTGCGGCGCACGGTGCGCGATTTGGTCGACCGGGGGCGCCGCAAAATCGTTCTGAATCTGGACGACGTCGACTATATCGACAGCGCCGGACTTGGCGAGCTGGTCAGTGCCCATACGGTCGTTCGCAGCGCGAACGGCGAACTGAAGCTGATGAATCTCAGCCGAAGGGTCAACGACGTCCTCCAGATCACCCGGCTTTTCACGGTCTTCGATGTCCAGGCAAACGAAGACGCCGCGCTGCGCAGCTTCGACTGAGCTTCGCCGAATCAGCACCCCGCGCGAGGCCCTCCGCCCTCGGCCCCCACGTCTAGGGCCCGGCCCCCGAACCGCAAACTCTGGACACTGAATTCGGTTTGTGCCAGAATCCCGCCGCTGATGCGGTCTTGTAATCCTGTGGGGCAGTGCGGGTCCCGTGTTGAGCGGGAGTCTTTGTGCTACCGACCGGCGTTACAAGCACCTGAATCGGGACATTACTCGAAGAGGAGTAGAAACGTTGGCTCGAGAACAGGGTGTGGTGAAGTGGTTCAATGCATCGAAGGGCTATGGGTTCATCCAACGCCAGTCGGGGGAAGACGTCTTCGTTCACTTCTCCGCCATCCAGATGGATGGATACAAGTCGTTGAACGAAGGTCAGCTTGTCGAATTTGAGGTCCGCCAGGGCCCCAAGGGCTTTCAAGCTGAAAACGTCACCAAGGTTTAGCACACGGCAAGTATCGGGCCCCGTTCCCCGATTTCGGGGGACGGGGCCTTTTCTTCCTCGTTGGGGGTGCTTGTGCGGAAGCAGTCATCAACTCACGGGCAGCCACTGATGCGGCCATTTGCGCGCAAGCGTTTGTGGTACTATGAATGTTTTGAGATTTCCCTCGGGGTGCAGCTTTGGCGCAGCATATTTCCCGCAAGGAACTGAAAAAGGATGAGGTGCGCGAGACCCTCGCGCACAGCGCCGCAACCATTCTTTCCCATCAGCAGTTAACCCTCTATTTTGTGATTCTGGCCATCGCCGCGGCCCTGGGTTTCTACGGCTGGCAGACCTACACCAAGCGGCAGACCGTCAAGGCTTCCGCGGCCTTCAACGCCGCTATGAAGATTTTCCAGGCGCCGGTCGGCGTCCCGCCCGCGGCAGGGCAGATTACCTATAAGGAAGAGAAAAATAAATACGCGGATGCGGAGAAGAAATTCTCCGAGCTTGCCTCGAGCTACCCTCGTACGCATGCCGGCCAGCTGGGAAATTACTACGCCGCGCTCAGCCTCGAGAAGCTCGGAAAGAATGACGACGCCAAAAAACGACTGAGGCAACTTGCTGGCAGTAGCGACGAAGAGATGGCCGCGATGGCGAAATTCGAACTCGCCGGACTCGACCAGCGGACGGGCCAGGGCGATGAATCCGTCAAGCTCTATCAGGAATTGATCGCCAAGCCTGCGGTGCTCGTGCCCAAACCGGTCGTTATGCTTGCCCTGGCCGATTACTACCGGCAGAAGAACCCCGCTGAGGCCGCGAAGCTCTATGGCCAGATCAAGTCCGACTACCCCGATACGCCGGTTGCCGAACAAGCGGACCAGGCGCTCGCTCTCCTGCCCGGCAAATCCTAAGCGGCGCGGAGGGTGTCGATGCCGCTCGAATCCTATGCTATGGACGTGCGGCGCTCGCGCGGCCGCCGCTACCCGGAGCCCTCGCATCCCTACCGCAACGCTTACGCCCGCGACCGCGACCGCGTGATCCATTCCCGCGCCTTTCGCCGGCTCGAAGCCAAAACGCAGGTCTTCACCACGCGCTTTTCCGATCATTTCCGCAACCGGCTCACGCACACGCTCGAAGTGGCCCAGATTGCGCGAACCGTCGCGGGCGCGCTGCGGATTAATGCGGATCTCGCCGAGGCCCTTGCCCTCGTCCACGACATTGGCCATCCCCCCTTCGGGCACGCCGGCGAAAGCCTGCTCGACGCCCGCATGCGCGAGCACGGCGGCCGGTTCGACCACAATCTCCATGCGTTGCGCATCGTCGAGCAGTTCGAACAGCGCTACCTGGATTTTCCGGGACTCAATCTTACTTTCGAGGTCCGCGAGGGCATCATCAAGCATTCACGTGACTACCCGCCGGCGGAATTTCCCGCGCTCGCCGAATATCTCCTGGGCGAACGGCCCCCGCTCGAAGCTCAGATCATCGATCTCGTGGACGAAATCGCCTACAACACAGCCGACCTCGACGATGGTTTTGAGGCCCACCTGCTCGATTTCGATCAGCTCCGCGCGGAAGTGCCCGTATTCGATTCCGCCTTCGCGGAGGTGGATCGTCGCTGCCCGCAG
>DATLWP010000374.1:0-4916 GCA_035576265.1 Candidatus Polarisedimenticolia bacterium | reverse complement strand
GATTTCGTGCATGTGGCCGATCTGGCCGACGCACATATTCTTGCCCTGGATTATCTTCGCCGGGGAGGCGATTCCGTCTTTCTCAATCTCGGCACCGGGCGCGGCTATTCGGTGCTTGAGGTGATCGAATGCGCCCGTCAGGTCACTGGACGACCCATTCCGGTGCGAATCGAAGCCCCGCGCCCAGGTGATCCGGCGCGACTGGTAGCCGACGCGGCGCGTGCGCAAGCCCTGCTGGGTTGGAAGCCAGTGATGTCGGACCTAGCGTCGATCCTGCGCTCGCAGTGGGAATGGCGGACAAAGCATCCGCGAGGCTTTGCCCCCGACTGATGGCGCCGCGGCGATGGCGGCCTAAAGGATTTCCGCGATGACGAAAGACGACTTTCTCCGGTACCTCGACGCCTTCAATAACAAACGATACGACCATCTCGTGCCCTTCTACGCTCCCGACGTGGAGGTGAATCTACCCGGCCTCACACTAAAAGGACCGCAGGAGATCGTGCGGTTCTACGAGGACTTCCACACCTACGTGCGCGAGTTTGTCGAGGCCCGCTATCTCGTGATTGACGAAAGCGGTGTCGCAGTCGAGATGTACACGGAGTTCGAATGCTTCCGCGATTATCCGAGCGAAAAGCTGCCCTTCAAGAAAGGGGAAATACGGCGGCTGCTCAACTTCGTGCACTACGATCTCGAGAACGGCCGGTTTAAGCGCATCCGCGTGGCGCGATACCAACAATATTCGTAGCTTGCCATCAATCCGATTTCAAGCCGTACGGCACCATGGGAAGCGAGCGTAGGCGCGTGCCGGTAGCGTCGAAAATCGCGTTGCCGATTGCGGGGGCCAGCCCCAGCAGCGGCGTTTCACCGGCGCCCGCGGACGGCAGGTCCTTGCGGTCGAGCAGGACTACGTCGATCGGCGGGACGTCGCTGAATCGCGGGACGCGATATTGCGAGAACCGGGGATTCAGAATGCGGCCGTTGTCAAACTCGACGGCCTCGAAAAGCGCGCCCCCCAGGCCCATGACGTTGGCTCCCTGGACCTGATTCAGCAGTTGGTCGGGATTCACGACGGCACCACACTCGAAGGCGGTGACGACGCGGGCGATCTGCACGGCGCCGCTCGAGCGGTCCACCGCGACTTCGGCACACGTTGCCACGTTGCCGCCCTTTTCAAATCCCCCGGCGATGCCGACCCCCCGGTCGGACCCGGCTTTGGAGTTCCCCCAGCCGAATTTCTTCGCGGCAGCTTGAAACACGGCGCGCAGCCGGTCGTTCTTCAGATTCCGGAGGCGAAACTCGAGAGGATCCATCTTCACGGCATGCGCCAACTCGTCCATAAACGACTCGCGCGCGAAGTGATTTGCAGTCGCCGCCAGCCCGCGGTACGAGCCTTGCCGCAGAGGATACCGCGTGGGCTGAAATACGATGCGCTGGTTGGGGATGTCGTAGAAAGTACGAATTCCGGCGGCGCCGGAATTGTAATTCACGAAATCCCACGCGGTGATCGCACCATCGCCGCGCACTCCGCCGCGCATGTCGATCACCCCGGCAGGACGGAAATACGCCCAGGTGAACTCCTCTTCGCGGGTCCATACGACCTTCACCGGCTGGTTGGCCGCGCGCGCCAAACGAGCGGCCTCCACGGCGCATTCGCCCGTGTGTTTTCCGCCGTAGCCCGAACCCATGTCCGGCATCAGGACGCGGACGCGATCCTCGGGAATGCGGAAAGCCTGCGCGAGTTCGGTTCGCACGGCAAAGGGCCGCTGCGTGCCGGTCCATACGGTCAGAGAATTCCCGGACCATTGCGCCAACGCGGCGCGAGGTTCGAGCGGGGCGTGCGCGATGTAGGAGACGGTGTAACTCCGTTGCAGGCGATGATCGGCGGAGGCCATGCCTGCGTCAACTGACCCGGCCTCAAAGCTAGAGGCGCCCTCGAATCCCTTCAACTCGACCGGGTTGTCTTTCAGATAATCGAACAACCCCTTGCTCGACGGTTGCCGTTGCTCGTTCCATTTGGCATGGATCGAAGCCAGGGCGCGCGACCCGAGGTCCTCGCTCGCAGCCGCCACGCCGATGAAATCGCCGTCCTGCACCACTGTTACGCCTTTCATCGCATAGGCAGGCGGCAGTTCGACGGAAACCAGCGTTGCGCCGAACGAGGGAGGCCGCAGAACTTTCCCGTAGAGCATGCCCGGCAGAGCCTGATCCGAGGGATAACGATGTCTTCCTGTAACGAACTCGCGCCCGTCCACTTTGGGCACGGATTGGCCTTCCACGGTCCATTGCGAGGCGGGAACGAGCGGATCTTCCGCAGGGATCGTCTCCGTCAACCGCTGCCCCCGGATGAGAGCTGCGTATTTGACGGTGCGCTTTGTCTCGGGATCCGTGATTCGGCCAGCCGATGCCGTCAAGCGCTGTCGGTCGACATTCCATTTCTGGGCCGCCAGGCCCACGAGGATGTCGCGCGCTGCAGCGGAGGCCTTCCGGAGCTGCAGGTTCATAGTAGGTGTGGTGCGGCTGCCGAAGGTGCCCATATCGAACGGAGTGAGCTGCGTATCTCCCATGATCAGACGGATCGCGTCCAGCGGGACGCGAAGCTCTTCTGCCACGGCCTGGCTGAGCGACGTGCGAATATTCTGACCGATTTCGACTTTGCCCGTGTAGACGGTTACAACGCCGCTCTCTCCGATGTGCAGCCACGCGGAGATTTCTTTCGGCAGAGATTCTCCGAATTGCGGCGCGCGCGCGCCGGATTCCTGAGAGGCCGGCGCGTCTTTCAGCACGCAGGCGACCAGGATGCCGGCGCCGAGGAACTTGAAAAAATCGCGACGCTGCAATTCGAAATAGTGCGCGGACGCCGCGCGAAACTCGTAGCGCTCCGGTTCCACCGAGACAGGGACATTCGAATCTTGGGTCATCGTCGCGACTCCTGGGGGCCCTGCGCGGCCCGGCGAATGGCCGCCACGATGCGGGGGTAGATTCCACACCGGCAGATGTTTCCCTCCATGGCCTTCGAAATTTCCGGTTCCGAAGGGTTGCGATTTGCTTCCAGCAGCGCCACGGCGGACAGGATCATGCCAGAAGCGCAGTAGGCGCACTGCATCGCGCCTTCCGCGAGAAACGCTTCCTGTACGGGATGCAGCCGCCCCTTTCTTTCGAGACCTTCGATGGTGAGAATCCGCCGGGAGGCCACCGAGCCGATGGAAGTGACGCACGACCGGCGTGCTTTGCCGTCGATGAGCACGGTGCAGGCGCCACACTGCCCTTCGCCGCATCCGTACTTGCTCCCGGTGAGATCGAGCTGTTCCCTCAACACGGCGAGAAGGCTGGTTTGCGGGTCCGCGTCGATCGCGTAGGAGGTTCCGTTCACATGCAGCTTCTTGATGTTAGCCATGGAAATCCCCCGGCACCATCCGGATCGCAGGCGCGCAAGACCCGGCGAGGCGCATCGGAAGCTTGCCTCGCGTACCGTAGCCTACACCCGCATCGCGCCTGCGAACAGTCTGTTGGACGCGCCCGGCCCGGTTTTCGTTGCGGCGCCGCGCCGGGTGCCCCTGCGCTGACGGGCATCGATGAGGGACGATTGCACTGGAACCAAAAGAATGAACGAAACATAAGTTGTCTCAAGTCAGTCGTTTCGGTTTGCGTTTCTCTATCATCGCAAGATGCTGGGATGCGTGTATAATGCGCGGCGGCTGGCTGGCTTGCTGCCGGCAGCGGTCAATCAATCTCATCGTCTGACAGGCTACTAAGCCGTAGGACCGGGAGCGATGACAGGGAAACGCTTCTCGGCAAGTCGGAAGATGGTTGGGCTTCCATGAACAAACATCTGATTCGCCGATTGGCGATCCTACTCTCTTTTTTCTGTTGCACTCCCGCGATGCTCTTTGCTCGGGCGCCCGCGAGCATCGCGCCTACTGCCGCCATGTGGGTGGCTCCGGAAATTAGCGTCGACCGGCTCGCCGCCGTCGAGCAAGCCGCCGCAGAAGCGAAGCAGTCGGCAGACAACGCCTGGATGATGGTGAGCGCGGCACTGGTGCTGTTTATGACGGGGCCGGGACTCGCACTGTTCTATGGCGGACTCGTGCGAAAGAAGAACGTGCTCGGGACGATGATGCAGAGCTTCGGCATGATGGCTGTCATCACGGTGCTGTGGGCGATTGTCGGCTACAGCCTGGCCTTTGGACCGGGGCACAGTTTCATCGGGGGGTTCCACAACCTTTTCCTGCACGGCGTCGGTGTGCAGCCCGATCCGGACTACGCGGCCACGATCCCGAACCAGACGTTCATGGTGTACCAACTGATGTTCGCGATCATCACTCCGGCGCTGATCACCGGGGCCTTCGCGGAGCGGATGAAATTCAGCGCGATGCTCGTTTTCTTGACCCTGTGGTCGCTGATCGTCTACGACCCGATGGCGCACATGGTGTGGGGCAAAGGGGGTTTGCTCAACGCGGCAGCAGGCGGCCGGTTCCCGACGCTCGACTTTGCCGGCGGCACAGTTGTGCACGTCACTTCCGGCGTCTCGGCGCTGGTATGCGCGTTGTATCTCGGCAAGCGCCTGGGATACCCGAAGCAGAACATGCCGCCGCATAGCGTCGTGCTCAGCTTCATTGGCGCCTGTCTACTGTGGGTAGGCTGGTTCGGGTTCAACGCCGGAAGCGCGCTGGCGGCGGGCACGCTGGCGACGAGCGCTTTCGTGGCCACGCATTTTGGCGCGGCGGCAGCCGTCGTCGGATGGACGGCGGCGGAGTGGATCACGCGGGGAAAGCCGAGCGCGCTGGGCGCCATTTCCGGGTCGGTCGCTGGCCTGGTGGCGATTACGCCCGCAGCCGGGTTCGTAACTCCGATGGCCGCGCTCGTGATCGGCTTGATCGCCGGAGCCTTCTGCTTCTGGATGGTGACGGCGGTCAAGT
>DATLWP010000373.1:0-5664 GCA_035576265.1 Candidatus Polarisedimenticolia bacterium | reverse complement strand
CCCATAGGCCGCTGACAATGATGACGGCCACGATCAAGAGGATCAGTGAGATTTTGGCGATCATTCCGATTGCGATTCTAACGCAGTCCGACGATTTAGAAGTGTCGCGAAGAGCGCGGCGCGATATTCAGACCTGAAAGTCGCGAGGCGGGCGGCGGAATCGGGCGCTTCGGGCTAGAATGTCTGTTCGCGGATGAAGACGGTTTATATATCGCTGGGATCGAACATGGGAGATCGCGCGCGGAATATCGCGCGTGCAATCGAGGCGCTTGGTGCGCACGGCGTGCGCGTGACGCGGCAATCGTCGCTCTACGAAACCGAGCCGGTAGATGTGCGCGGCGGGGGCTGGTTTCTGAACTGCGTGGTCGAAGCGGAAACCGACCTGATGCCGCGGCAATTGATGCAGGCGCTGCTCGCGATTGAGAGGTCGCTCGGACGGAGGCGACGTCCCGCATCGGAGGAAGTGCGGCAAGGCCCGAAGGAGCCGCGGACAATCGACATGGACATTCTGCTGTTTGGGGCGAGCGCTGTGAGCTCGCCGGAGCTGGAAATTCCTCATCCGCGGATGACGGAGCGGCGATTCGTGCTCGTGCCGCTTGCGGAGATCGCTCCCGAAGTGCGACATCCGATTCTCAAGCGGACTATCGCCGAACTCCTCGCCGCCACGCCCGATCGCAGCCAGGTGCGCCGCGCGGCTGCGTCCCAGGAGTAAGAGATGTCCCTCGCAGGGATCGCGTCGCGGGCCGCGAGCGACCGCTAGCGCTCGATCTTCTGAACCCGGACTTTGGTGCTCCAGATAACTTGGCCCTGCGCGTCATAGAGCGTGATGCTGGGATTGCCGTCTCCTTCGAATCCGAACACGCCGGCGGTAGTGTCGTGCTCGTTGACGAGGACAAACTTACGCGCTATGACCTGTTGCACCGGCGGTATCCGCACGTCTGCGCGCACGAGCGCTGGGGAGACGTATTGAGAAGCGATGCCGCCCAAAAAACCGGCGACGAGCGCAAGGACCCAACTCATTTTTGGAATCATTGGTCGATTTCCTCCTCCTGCCCCAGAGTGCACACTACTCCTCTGCGGCGGGCTTTCACTCTTAGAACGAGCGGGCGCCGATTTCTTGCACGGTCTTTCGGAGCGCGCGGACGTCGTGGCAGCGGAGGTCAGGTCAGAGGCGCTGGCGATCCTTCAGCTCTTTTTCGCGCTTCTTGCGGTCTTCTTCTTCCTGGCGCTCGAATTCGGCCATCTCTTCCTCGGTCATCTGGTAGTCCTCGCGAGAGGCGAACATCGCCCCGCGGCGATTTTCGCGGGAGCGGTGATTTCGGGAGCGCCGTCTGACCGTGGCGAGGCCGCCGATGCCGTGGATCGGCTCCGTGATGGCGCCGGCCTCGACCAGGAGCTCGCTCACCCGTTCGAGGAAGTCGCGCAAATGATAGGGCTTGAGCGAGTAGGGAAGGCCTTCGCGCTCGAGCAGCGGCTGCACGTCCTTGGCCGTGAGGACCGGGACCAGGAACAGCACGCGGATGCGTTTGCGAGGGGTCTCTGGTTCTGGGTCGGAGGAAAGGGCGTCGGCCTGGGCGAGCTCTCGCAGGATGGCAAACAAGGGTCCGTGGACTTCCGCCAGGGCGACGTTGGCAATGACCAAATTCCAGTCGCCGCTGGCCAGCTCCTCGAAAGCAAGAGCGGCCTTTGGAACGATGCGGACGAGCCAACCCTCGGAATCAAGGACGCTTTTCAGCGCTCGCTGACTGGTAACGTCGTCGTCGACAATCAGGATTCCGACTTCAGGCACAGAGGGCCCCCGGCAAATCGCTTTTCAGTATATCGATGGACCGAGCGAGGCAGACGAGAGTCCTCGTCCGGATTTCCAGGGGGGCGATTGGCCCACCGTACAGGCGAAGATAAAGCGACTAATAATTCTTGACATGGCGAAGGAAAAGCGAATATATTGGTGGCCGTGCGGCGAGGCTGCCAATGGCCACTTTTCCCATACTTCGACCGGGTCCGGCAACGCTTCGGCGTCGGCCGGCCCGCGCGAAGCAAACCAGTCTCACCTTATTCCCCCAAGCCGCTCGCCACGGCAATTGTGAGCCGCTCAGCGGAGCTTCCGCGCCCCCTCCGGGCCCTGACCGGAGTGTGAAGCCCGCGGCGGAACTGGTCGGCATTGCGCGCCTCGCCGCCTCCTCCCCTCGCGCCGATGCCAAGCGCGGCACGGAGTATTTTCTACTGCCCGTGCGGTCGATTTTGAACGAGTGCCATTCGGAGCGGGTGCCGTTCCGGTGGACGGTGAATCCGTACCGCGGGTGCGAGTTCGGCTGCCGGTACTGCTACGCGAGGTACACGCACGAATACATGGAGCTCGACAGCGCCGATTTCGAATCGAAGATTTATGTGAAACAAAATGCGGGCACGCTGGCCGAGCGCGACCTCGGCAGCGAGAAGATTTGGGGCGAACACATCGCCATTGGAACGGCCACCGACCCGTACCAGCCGGCGGAACGCGAATACGGCGCCACGCGCGCGATTCTCGAAAAAATGGCGGAGCGCAAGGGGCTGAGCCTTTCGATCACGACGAAATCGAACCAGGTGGTGCGCGACATCGACCTGCTGCGGCGAATCGCGGAGCGATCGTCGCTGAGCGTCAACGTGACGATCACGACTCCTCACGCGCGGCTGGCGAGGCTGCTCGAACCGCGGGCGCCGCGCCCGGACCTGCGTTTCGAGACGGTGCGCAAGCTGCGCGAGGCGGGAATTTCCGCGGGAGTGTTTGACATGCCGATCCTGCCTGGACTGACCGACCGGGAAGCAGACCTAGACGCTCTCGTGCGGAGGGCGAAGGAAGCCGGCGCGCAGTGGTTCGCCGCGGGCGTGCTGTTCCTTATGCCGTCGTCGTGGAAAGCGTTTTCGGCATTTCTCGGAGAGAAATTTCCGAAGCTGGCGGCGCGATATCGTGATTGGTATCGAGGATACGGATATGCGCCGGAAAGCTACCGCAAGGAAATGAAGGCACGCGTGGAACAACTGCGGAACAAATACGGGCTCGGCGCACATCCCGAGGCGCTGATGCCGGAATCTTGCAAATCCCCGCAACTAGAGCTCGTGTGGGAAAGTGGAGAAGAGCAATGTCCAAGATGAATTCACACAGGAGAGCGCGCAGCGGAAATACGCGCCGTAGACGAGCGCAAGCCGGGGCGCGAAATTGCTCCAGTCCGACTGCTGCGAAGGAACAGAGGCAAGTACGGGGAGTGAAGCTGAAGACGGTTTCCATCTGGACGATGCTGTTCGCGTTGGCGTGCCTGGCAGCTTTCGTGGCTGGGCGCCCGCCGATTTCGGCTGCGGGGGCGTCCGTGGGCGCTGATACGGAACAGAATATTGTGCCGGGACGTCGCGCGCGCTCAAGCGACAGGGCAGCGGTGATTTCGCATCGGCATGGCGCCGCATGCGAAGGCCGCGCGTTCAAGGAACGATGATGCGCGGCACTTCCTTCGCGGTTTGCGCGGGAAGAGGGAAGCGCTGGCGCAGAAAATCGAGGAAGGCGCGGGAGCGCGGGCGGCCGTTGCTTTCCTGCTTGGCAAGGCGCAGCAGAAAGACGAGCACGTGAAAAATGTCGGAGTCTTTCAGAGTCGGGAAACCGGTACGTTCCGCTTCGGTCTTACGGAATTCCTGCAAGAACTGGCCGAGCTGCCCGTAGAGGGCATGCGCCAGCGGCGCTTCGGGCGGGCGCTCGTAATAGATCCCTGTTCCCAGAGTGCGATAGGTTTCGGCAAGCGCCTCGATAGCAGCAGTAGCCGCCGCGTCATTTAGTTCTCTGTTCTGACGTTGGAAACCGAGGATGGTAGTCGCGAGACCGCCGATCACCGGCCAACCCTCGTACACAAAGTCGACTAGAACCGAAACGTCGCGGTACGGAACCTGTTCCGCAGCGAGGGGCTTACGATGCTCGGCTTCGTAGCGGTGCGCGGCGATGAGGTGGGGGCAGTCCGGCGGGCAATCGATGGAGACCTCGCGCTCGCGCCCGCAGCAAACGGCGCAGATTTTGTCGCCCTTCGCGGGACAGAATCGCTTCGGCGGCCGCTTTTCGCAAATGGGACAGCTCATCCGGGCTCCTTACCGCCAAGGCCAGCGGCGAACGTGCAAATAGACAGATTACGGGAAGCGTCATTCGACGGCAAGCGCCTATACGCCGGGAAACTAGGTGGCGGCGGATTCGCCGGCCGCGCGGCTCTCAAACAACGCCACGCTTTGAAGGATCAGTTCGACAGCGTGTTCGTCGCCGAATTTCGAGTTGAGCATGACGTTGTAGAGCGGGCGATGCGGCCACTCGCCGTGGAAATAATGGCGGATGAACGCAGCGCGGTCGTGGTCGATCTCGGAGATCAGCTGAAGGGCTTCCTTCTCGGACTTGCCGCTCGATTGCAGCCGACGGACTTTGTGTTCGATGGGAGCGTAGACGAAGACGTGAAATGCATCCGGCCGCCCGCGCAGAATGTAGGTCGAACCGCGGCCGACGATCACACAATTCCCGCGGGTCGCCACGTCGCCGACGACCTCCTCGAGGATGGCGACCATGCGATCCGTATCGAACGAGCTGGAATCACCGATCGGAAGGGCTCTCTCGTAGCTGCCGCGGGCGTAGACCTTAAATAACCGGTAGAGCAGCGAGTCGACGCGCTCGTCACGGCTCTGCGCGGCGGCGGGATCGACTTGGGCTACGCGCGCGATTTCCGCCGTCAGCTCCTCATCCCAGAATTTCCAGCCGAGGCGTTCCGCGAGCCGGCGCGCGATGGCAGCGCCGCCGCTTCCGTACTCGCGTTCCACAGTGATGATTCGGATGTGCACCGATTCTTCCGCGCCTCAGGGTGCGACCATCGACTCACCGCGCCCGAATCGTCCCGTGCGGGCATCGGCCGGGACCGGAAACAGTACGCTCCCGCCCTCGGAGGTGACGTACATATGCCAGCAGGAGGGCCTGCACGTCAATTCCAATTGCACGCACGATTGCAGAGAGCCCACTGGCCCGGGAAGATGAACCGGCGATTCACGAGGGGATTCGCCGGCGGCGTTCACTTCAAATAGACTTTTGGTTCGACAGACATGCCGAGGCGCAGAGCGAAGTCGTTGTTCTGGCCGGGATTGAGGACGATTTTCACGGGAACGCGCTGTACTACCTTGACGTAGTTACCAGTGGCATTTTCCGGAGGCAGCAGACTGAGACGCGCGCCGCTCGATCCGGCAATGCTTTCCACGCGTCCTTTGTAGGTGCGGCCATTCGCGTCCACTTTGACGTCCACGCGCTGCCCGGGCCGCATATATTTCAGCTGGGTTTCTTTGAAGTTCGCGGTGACCCACACATCATTCAGCGGAACGACGCTCAGCAGTTGCTGGCCGGGCTGGACGTTCATCCCCACCTCCACATTCTTCATGACGACACCGCTGGCCGGGGCCAAGATCTTCGTGTACTGGAGATTGAGTTCCGCCTGTTCCAGCGCGGCCTCCTTTTGTTTGACGGCGGCCTCCGCCGAGAGAGCACGAGCCCGGGTGGACGCCACCTGCTGCGGCCCCGTTTGTGCGGCTCGGAGGTCGGCCTGGGCCTGCGCCAAACGGGCGCGAGCCTGCGTGACCTGCTGGGCGGCCGCCGCTGCGGAAGCCTTCGCCGCCGCGACGGCC
>DATLWP010000372.1:0-3285 GCA_035576265.1 Candidatus Polarisedimenticolia bacterium | reverse complement strand
ACGTGGCTCGAGTGGCCGAAGACAAGCCCGGCGCCCGCGTCCACCAGCGCGTGCGCGAATTCCATATGCTCCTTCGGAGGGACGTAACCCCAGTTCGATCCCCAGTGAGCCGACACGATCAGCAGGTCGACGAGTTTCGCTTGTTCGCGCACGATTTCGAGCAGATGCTTCGCCCGCGGATCGTTCAACTCCACCGGAACGTAAAGGACGCCGGCCTGGTGCGCGGTGGCTTCCCAGCCGGGTTCGTTGTCGGTGAAGGCCAGCAGCCCCAGCTTCCTTCCGCGAACTTCCGCGATTCCGATCCGCGACGCGGCTTCGAGATTTGCTCCTGCGCCGCCATGCACAATGCCCGCCCGGTCAAGAATTTCAAGCATTTGAAACATTGCGTCGTATCCGTAGTCGAGAGCGTGATTATTTGCGATGGAAACGGCGTTGATGCGCGCCGTTTGAAGCACGGCGATATTCTTCGCATCGGATCGAAAGTGAAACGCCTTCGGATAGACGGACCACGGCGTCCCGCGATCCGAGATCACGCATTCGAGATTGCACATCCGCCAATCGGCGTCGTGCAAGATCGGAAGCGTATCTCCCCACAGGTACTCGGGCGGCTGGGTTTGCAGCACTTCGTTCACCAAGCGACCGATCATGCAGTCGCCGAGCAGGAGCAGCCGCAGAGCGTTTGCATCGCCCGTTTGGTTGGAGATCAGACTGGTAATTTCGCACCTCTGATTCGAATTAAACCGGGTCTTCCAATCTCCGCGTCGATCTCGATCGCGACCGGAAGAAACATTTTGACGATTTCGGCGTTTGTCACGAGGTGTTGCGTCACGCGGGAAGTCCGCACTTCGGATACGCCGGAGACCAAGGCGAGGGGCAGGACGAGTTGATCGGCAAGATAGTAATCCACGCTTCCGTCGGTGCCCAAGAAATCGAGCATTTCGCCCACCGCTTCATCGGCAACGTGCTCGGCGGATTTGTGGACCGCTCCGAGCCCGTAGAAGCAGCATTGAGATTTCTCAAATTCGGCGAGGAGCAGCAGAAAGGTTCCCTTTGAAGGCGAGGACAAGCGAACTGTTTCTATCTCGATGGAGTCATGCACTCCACGAAGACCCTCGATCGCGCGGTGCTTCTGGCGCTCGGCCACGGAGGCATGGAGATTTGCGACCCCCGAGATACCTCGAATGCGCTTCAAAGGACCGCGATCGGTGAGGCGCAAGGGCGCGAGCATCGAAGCGGGTTGAACAATCGCCCGAACGCGCCCGCCACCCCGGGGATAGAAGCCCGCGGCTTCGAGCGCCAGTTGACCGCGGAATCCGATTTGACGCATGTAATGCAACCACTGCCAATCCAAATAATGAAAGCAAGGACTCCACGGGACGTGGGTTCCTCCGATGAGCGTGATCGCGGAATGCTCGTTCGCGAAACTCAGCGGCAGCAGAACAGTCTGCAGGACGAGGGAAATCGAGCCCGCTGTGCCGATGTCCAAGTGAAACTCACCGGATCGGATTCCGGCGGGTTCGAAGACGAGATTTTGCGATCCAAGTCGAGCGCCTTCGACCCGCGCCGCGCCCACGGCGCTCGCTGCCTCGACTGCCTTTAGATGTTGGGCCATCAGTCCCGGCTTGGCGCGGCGCTGGCGAATGTTTTTCATGGCGAAAGGCCTGCCGGTGAGCAATGCCAGCGCCAGAGAACTCCGTAGAACCTGGCCGCCGCCTTCGCCGAGCGAGCCGTCGATGGCCATCACCTCTTTGATTTCAGAGGAAACCATGCGTCACCATCAGCCACACGTCAGGACTCGTCCTCCATGGAGGACAGTTTCTCGTGCAGCAGCGCCGACACAGGAAGGATCGAAATATCGGTTGCGTTGATCTCTGCACGCAGAGGCACCGTGTCCGTGCAGAATATGCGCTTCACTCCGAGCGACCACAATTGTGTCCACTTCGTTCCCGTAAAAAGGCCGTGCGTCACCAGAATGTAGATTTCCTCGACCTTTGATTGCTTCAGCTTCTCGCAGGCAGAAACGAGCGTCCCGCCTGTATCGAGCATGTCGTCGATGATCACGACTCTAGGGCCGACCTTGCCAAGGGGACCGCGATGGACGATCCCCTTCTCGGTTCTCTGTTTTTCGAAGCGGGGTGTATCACCGGCAGGCATCCCGGCCGCGCACTTCACCGCTTCGCAACGGGCAACGGCTCCGTTATCCGGCGCCACGATAACAGCGTCATTCAGCCGGTGGTTGTTGATCGCTGCCGCGAAGAGACTCGCCGTGGGAAGCGAAATCAGCGGTATCGGGAACAATTGTTTGTCGCGCTGGCTGTGCACATCCACGGTGAGCACCTGATCGAATCCGGAGGTCTTTAGCAGGGCCCCTGCCCAGGCTGTCGCCAGGCTTTCTCCCCGCTTGAGTTTGTCCTGCCTGCTGTAGGCAAGATAAGGAAGGATCGCCGTGAGCTTAAAGGCCCCTTCTTTCTTGAGCGTGTGGGCCAGCAACAGCAAGGAAAGGATCTGCTCGTCCGGAGGGGCAATCGAACCCAAAACGAGGCAATGCTCCCCCGACACGGGAGTCTCCACGACCGCATACAACTCTTGGTTGCAAAACCGGGTGAGCGTAAATCGGCCGAGCTTGACGCTCGCGATCTCCCGCAGCTGCCGCGCCATCGGCTCGTAATCAGAAAATGCAAACAGGATCATTTCCCGTCACCGTGACTTGCGCGCCTATCAAAAGCCTTGCGGCTGCCGATGGACAGGAGAGCTAGGTCGCGGAAGCCGCCGCGGTGCGAAGGGCCCGGCGCCGGCCTTGCTTTCCGAGGATCCGCACCGTGCTGGCCTGTGGACCCTTCTCTCCTTGCTCTTCGACAAAGCTGACCAGCGTTCCGACCCTGAGGCGGCCAAACCCTCGGTTCAAAACGCTGCCCTGGTGGAAGTAGATTTCGCGCTCGTCGGGCGTGATCAGGAATCCGTAACCCTTCTCAGGAAGAAGTTTGCTGACGCGCGCCGCGGGAGAAGGTTCATGAGTCTTCACGCGGCCGTTCTGTCGTCGCGCGTAGTCTTGAAGGCGACGGACGGCCACCCGGAAGGCGTCATCAATCGCCAGACGAAGATTCTTGTTAGGGGTTGCCACTTCCAGAGACTTCGACGCCTGCGCTTCACCTCTTTGCTTGACCCGGTCCCTGATATTCGGCTGACGCTTGATCACCAACTCTCCGCCCGGCAAGGTCAGGTCGATTCGAACGTGGTACCTGCTCCCTTTTCTGTGGTGCCGGTGGGGCACTTCAATGGCCACAC
>DATLWP010000371.1:0-2639 GCA_035576265.1 Candidatus Polarisedimenticolia bacterium | reverse complement strand
GCGCTCAAAATCTGACGGCCGGCAGGCGAGGACATAAAAGAAGTAGAGGAGGCGACGCCAGGAGGGCCGGGGGGCGGAACGTCGGAACAGAAGTAAGAGTTCGGGCGAGAAAGCCAACGGAGCCCCCGCGCTTCAAGAGTCGAAGGAACTCGCCAACGGGAAAATCTTAACGCGCTGTCTTGCGCGGGTAGGCGAAGCGTTAGAATTTCGCCACTAGCACTAAGCATCATCAACCCTATTGCTTTTCACGGCGTTCTCCGTTACAACGGAGCCGCGGAACAAGGCCGCAGATACACAGCCACCCCATTTTCTCACCGGAGCCCAGCCCATGGGCCGAGCCGATCGAGCGTGCCTCGCGAGTCGCAGTGCCAGATCCTCGATCGCCACGAGAACGCTTTCTCACGTCGGGCGGCCTCGCCATCTATGGCTGCTGGTGTTCCTAGCCGTGACATTCGCTAGTCAGGCTGGCGCAGATACGATTTCCGGGACAGTCAAGGATCCCTCCGGTGCCGTTGTCGCCGGCGCGCGCATCGAGATTACCGGCGGACAGGTATCCCAGCCCATCGTCCTCACCTCCGACGAATCCGGCAAGTTTGCGGCAACCAATCTGAGTCTCGGCCAATATTCGGTGCGCGTCGTCAAAGAAGGCTTCGAGGATTTCGTCACCACGGTTGACTTGCGGGGCGCCGCGAACCTCGTGTTTGTCCTGACGGTCGCCACCCAGCAGACCCGCGTCTCCGTCACCGAGACCAGCAAGGCATTCGCGAACTCGGACCCGCTTTACCGGAAGCTCCGTGACATCGGATTAGGCGACACCTACCGCTGCGAAAATTTCATTCTGACCATGGACGTTGGCCGATTCGAACTAAAGTCCGGGACGATCACCTTCCTGAATCCCGTCAATCGCTATGTGACTGGGGCGATCTTCGTGGGCCAGGGGCACTTCACCCTCAAACCTGTCGGCGTGATCGATGCGCGTGAGGTGATGCGCCGCAGCGGCAACCCGACCGTCGAGGAGGATTTCACCAGAGCCGTTTTTCGTTTCACGCCCGGCGAGTATCGAGATTTCCGCGGGACATTGGGGACCAAAGCGGACACACCGCCCGAAGCCGCCGCGGCGTTTCAGGATTGGAAAAGCGAAGTTCGGCACCGTCATGAACCCGCCGAGGGACTGACGCAGGCGTTACTCGAGAGTGAGACGATCGACAACGTGGACGCCGATGTGCTTGCCGCGATTTACAATCCCAAGCATCCTCCCTATTTCAACGTCTACATGCACGGTACGCCCCACAAGGACCTGCGGTTTTTCATCCGTACTCGCGTGGGCGCGATCCCGCAAATGGAGTCGCCCGAAGAAGTGGCGCTCATCAATTGCAATGGCGGCGCCATGGACGATGGAGTTTGGTACTCCGAGCACTTGGTATCGGAGCTGGCAGCCCGCACCGCAAGTTCGGGCGAGGACCGGCGGCTATTCGCCGCGCACCGCTACAACATCGAAACTGTAATCGCGAAGAACGATCACTTGTACGGACGCGCTACGATCACATTCGAACCGCTGATCGCCGGCGAACGTGTGATGAAATTCGCGCTGCTCCCGAATCTGCGCGTCACGCGAGTGACCGACGAGAACGGCCAGGATCTGCATTTCATCCAGGAAGACAGAAAGCAGGACGGTTCCTTCTACACGGTTCTGGACGAAGCCCCGGCAATGGGCAAGGAACATTCGATTACCGCCGAGTACGTCGGCGACAAGGTTCTTTTGTATGCGGGCAGCGGGAGCTATTACGTTGGCGCGAGGGAATCCTGGTATCCGAACCTCAACGGCTTCGGTGAAAAGGCGCTCTACGATTTGACGTTCGAAGTTCCGCCACGCAACGTCGTGATCAGCGTGGGGAAGCTCGAAGGAGAATCCACCGAGGCCGGATTTGCGGTGTCCCATTGGGTGACGCCAGTGCCGGTGGCTGTCGCGGGATTCAATTACGGCCAGTACAAGAAGATCGATTACCCGGACAACATCACGCACTACAACATTTCCGGATATTACCTGGAGGATCTGCCCGATAGCCTGAGGCCGTTTCGAGACGGCGCGCTGGCGAGCATGAGCCCTTTGGGCATGACGAAGTATGCCCTCGACCAAACCCGCGCGCAGATGCAACTGTGCACGCTGTATTTCGGCAGGGCGCCTTACGACGACATCGACATCACCGAACAACCGAATTTCAATTTCGGGCAATCGTGGCCCAATCTGGTTTACCTTCCGATTTCGGCGTACATCGACTCGACGCAACGCTGGCTGCTGTTCGGCCGGATCGACACGAGGTTTACGGGCTTCGTTCGCGAAGTGACCCCGCACGAAGTGGCGCATCAGTGGTTCGGCCACGGCGTGGGCTGGGCCTCCTATCACGATCAGTGGCTCTCCGAGGGCTTCGCGGAGTTCGCGGCGGGATTGTTTCTGGAGCAAGCGGTGGGACCGAAATGGGAGAAGGACTACTTGGATTTCTGGGAACGCCAGCGCAAGCGAATCCTCGAAAAGAACAATTTCGGCGTCTCGCCGAATGACGCCGGACCGCTGTGGCTGGGATTGCGGCTCGTGTCGCCGCGCACTGAGGATGCCTATCAGGGCGATACGTACGCCAAGG
>DATLWP010000370.1:0-4893 GCA_035576265.1 Candidatus Polarisedimenticolia bacterium | reverse complement strand
CCCGGCAGACCGACGACGCGCTTGATGAACGACTTGGAGCGGTCCAGAGGATACCAGAAAACAACCACGTCGCCGCGCTCGATCGGCTCGAATCGATAGACGAACTTGTTGATAAAGATGCGCTCCTGATCGCTCAGGAGCGGGTTCATGCTCGTCCCTTCCACTTTCACCGGCTGGTAGAGAAAAATCATGATGACGATGGCAAGACCCAATGCCACCGCGAGGTCGCGCGTCCAACCTCGCAGCTCCCGCCGCAATTGACGGAGCGGTGGTTTCTCGGATGGATCCAACGGGCCGGAGTGAATGTCAGGCTGCATGCGTCCCTAACTGTTATTTATATCACGAGGACGCGACACGGCGGAAGAGGAGCGGGCGGAAGGTAGACGCCAGAAAAAGAACGCAAGTCATCCCTCCCCCGCATAGGCGCGTCAACGACCCACCGCGAAGCTCAGGATCGCCATCGCCGCGAGCACGGCGGTTTCGGTGCGGAGGACATTCTCGCCAAGCGAGGCTTCAGCAAAGCCGTTGGCATGAGCCGCGGCTATTTCGCCGTCGGTCCAGCCACCCTCGGAACCGATCGCGAGCGCGGCGGATTGGATGCCCCGCGCCGAATCTGTTTCGTTTGTCGCCGGGAAGACTTCGCGAATCGGTACGGCGGCGCGTCGCTCAGAGAGAAGAATTTTGCAAGTAGCGGTCGATCGAGCAAATGCCTGTTCTGGAGTCACAGCTGAACCGCCCGGCCCGACATGCAAAATGGGTGGTCGCAGCCTCCGGGATTGCTGCGCGGATTCGACCAAGATCTTCTCCCAACGTGCGCGGCGCTTGGCTGTCGCGGCGATCAGAGGTTTGTCGGTGCGCGCCGCAGCCAGTGGAATGATCTCGGCGGCTCCGAGTTCGGTAGCCTTCTCGAGGCACCATTCGAAACGATCAAACTTTACGAGAGAAATCAGAAGCTCGATTTCGAGAGCGGGCTCACGCGCCGGAATCGGCTCGATCAAAGCGAACTCGATGCGGTTCTCGCCGCGCTTGGAGAGTGCCACGCGCTCGACGCGGCTGAGCCAGACTCTGTGTCCGTCGCTCAGTTCGTAGAGCTGGCCCGGCTCTGCTCGGAGCACTCGGCCCAGGTGCTCGGCTGTCTCGCCGCGCAGCGTGGCGGAGTCCGATTCGAAATGGTCGACAAAAAATCGGCGGCGCACGCAGAGATTGTATCGCGAAGAAGGAAAAACTGCAGGAGCCAGAACACGTGAACGAGAGAACGGCACTCACGAGTCAGAATTGCGCCGAGCGATGTCGCAACCCGGCGGACAGGACGCCGCCTGGCCGCTTCCGCTGTTTTATCCGAATATATCTTTCACTTTGTCGAAGAAACTGGAAGAACGCTCGGCGGGCTTGTTTTCGACTTTGATGGACTGGCCGAGCTGATCGACCAAGCGCCGCTGCTCGCGGGACAGCTTCGATGGGATCACGACACGGATGTTCACGTGGAGATCGCCGCGACCGCCGTGCGGATTCGGCAGCCCCTTGCCCTTGATGCGGAACATCTGTCCCGACTGCGTGCCTTCCGGAATCTTCAAATCTTCCTCGCCTTGAAGCGTAGGGACCTTGATCGTCGCTCCCAGCACGGCTTGTGGAAAGCTCACGGGAATCGTGCAGTAAATGTCTGCACCGCGTCGCTCAAAGAACGAGTGCTCCTTCACGTCGAGAAAGATGTAGAGGTCGCCTGCAGGGCCGCCGTTCTTTCCGGGTTGACCCTGACCGGTCATGCGGAGGCGCGTGCCGGAATCGACGCCAGCGGGAACTCCGACTTCGAGAACGCGCTCGCGCTCGACACGCCCCTGTCCTCGGCAGTCCGTACAGGCTTCGCGGATCACTTGTCCCGCGCCCTGGCACGCCGGGCAAGTCCGAGTAATGGCAAAGAAGCCCTGCTGATAGGACATCTGCCCGCGGCCGCCGCAGGTGCGGCAAGGTGCCATCCCGCTGCCGGACTTGGCGCCCGTGCCATGGCAGGTCTCGCAGTTTTCCTCGCGGGCGACGCGAATCTTCGTGGAGACGCCGGCGGCAGCCTCCTCGAAGCTGAGCGACATGTCGTAGCGCAAGTCGGCGCCGCGCTGCCCGCGCGAGCCGCGCCCCCGCCTCGCTCCGCCGCCGAATACCTGGTCGAAGCCAAAGAGATCACCGAAGATATCCTGAAACTCGTCGAAGATAGAAGAGTTGAATCCGCCGGCCTCGAATCCGCGGCCCCCTAAACCTGCCTGGCCGAAGCGGTCGTAGACCGACCGCTTCTGCGGATCCGACAGAACGCTATAGGCCTCGCTGGCTCTTCGAAAATTCTCCTCCGCTTCAGGCTTTTTGTCGGGATTGCGATCGGGATGCCACTTGAGCGCAGCTTTGCGATACGCCGACTTGATCTGATCGGCAGAAGCGTCGCGCGCGACGCCGAGCACTTCGTAATAATCGGTCTGACTATTTGCCGCCATCGTTCCCTTTTAAACTCCACATCGGCAAGGACAGGTCCTGCACCGCCCGCCCAAGATCGAACACAATCCCGCGTCCCATCCGCTCGAAATTCCAACACCCCTTCAATTATCGTGCTTCAACGCGGGCGCGGATTTCGGCTCCGGCGCGACGGCGACTCGGACCATGGCGGGGCGCAGAACCCGATCGTGAAACAAATACCCCGGCTGCAATTCGCCGATCACGATCCCGTCGACGTGCTCCGTGGTCTCGACTCGCTCGATCGCATGATGAAAATGTGGATTGAACTCCTGGCCCAGCGCCTCGACGCGCACGAGGCCCTGTTTTGCCAGGGTCTCCCACAGCTGGCGCCGGATGAGCTCGAAGCCCTTGCGGTACTCTGCGTAGGCCGAATCGGAGGGTCCACTGAGAGCGCGGTCGAACGCGTCGAGTACGGGCAGAAGGTGCTCGATCAGCAATTCGACGCCGCGATGACGGTCGTGATGTCGCTCCTTCTCGATCCGCTTGCGATAGTTTTCGAAATCCGCCTGCCGCCGGACCAGCGTGTCCATCAACTCCTGCTTCTCGGCCTGCAGCTTTCGAATCTGTTCGGCCAGCGAGTCGGCGGCCGTGTCTCCGGCCTGCACGGAAGGCTCCGCCGGCGGATCCCCGCTCTCCGGCGAGGACGCAACCGAAGGCTCTGGGGCCAGCGACTCTTCCGACGCGTCCTGTTCCTTCGCCTTCTCTCTTCTTCGATCGACGTGTGAAGCCACGAACTTTAGCTCCCCTCTCCGCTCTCGGAAAAAAACTGAGCCATGAAGGCCACAGCCGTAATCACTCGCTCGTAGTGCATGCGCATGGGCGCCAAAATCCCGAGCGTTCCCTGGACCTGGTCTTTCGACGAATACGAGGCAGAAACCAGGGCCAGGTGTTTTCCGGCGTTCGACATCTGGTCCAGCCCGAGCTCCACATGAACCGGCTCCGGCGCTTCGATGCAGCCGCTCAGCAATGCGATCAAGCGGTCCTTCTCTTCGATCGCTTCCAGGAGCTCGCGCAACTGCTCCTGGTTCGTGAATTCCACGGCCGAGGCGATCTGCGCCGCGCCCTCAATGTAAATCCTCCGATCCGTGTTGTCCCCGAGAACGGTAGGATCGCACAACACCAGCGCGTCACCGGCCAGGCGGCCGTATTGCTCCCGATCGCGCTCCACCTGCGCGCGCAGATCGGCGCGCATGGCTTCGAGCGTCCAGCCCACATAGTGGCGGTTCAGATAGGCGGCGATGCGATCAAGATCTTCCTGCTGGAACGCACGTTCCGGGCGGATCAGCTTGTCGCGCGTGAGCCCGCCCGTCGTCACCAACACCACAAGCACTCCGTGATCCGGAACCAGCAGGAAGCGCAGGTGTTCGACCACGCTTCGGGCGAGCGGGGGCGAAATAAAGATCCCCAGTCCCCGCGAGACCGCTGCGAGAACATGGCTCGCACGCTCCATCACTGCTTCCGGCGTCTGCGCCAATTCGAGCTCGCGGCGGATCCACTGGCGATCTTCGGGGCTGGCCGTCGCCTGCGCCGCTACTTGCTCGACAAAAAAGCGATAAGCGGCGGCTGTTGGTACGCGGCCGGCAGAGGTGTGGGGCTGGTACAGATAGCCTCCCTCTTCAAGGTCTGCCATGACGTTCCGAACGGTGGCCGGGCTCAGCGGTTCCACATGGCGGCGCGCCACGCTGCGCGAAGAGACAGGCTCGCCCGTCTCGATATACGCGCGAACCACGTCGCTGAGAATTTGCTGGTGCCGCCTCTGCTGTAAGGCCATCGGGTTCATGATGTCACGCACGCTCTCCGCACGCCCCGAAGCCATCGGAGAGCGCTGCCACCTTCCCTCAAAAGCAAAGTTTAAACGGGGCGTCGAGCGGCGTCAACTTCGTCGCTTCAGCAGTGCCTCATTGCGATACCACCTTAGGGAGCTTCCGACGCCCTGCCTTCCCCAAAAAAAAGGCACAACCCTTGCGGGTTGTGCCCGGAAAAAACAGCTGGAGAAATGAAAGAATTTACTCCGGCAGCGCCCCCGCCTCCGGCATCTGCAGTTTGGCCTTGGCCAGTGCTCGGACGATGTTCGACTCAACCGCTTGTTCCGAGGTGTTGCGCACCGTGGCCAACTCGCTCACGAGAAGATGCTTCGCGCGCTCAAGCATTTTCTTCTCGCGGAACGAGAGTGGTTTTGTCCGGCTCAGCGCAACCAGCCCCTTCAGGACTGCAGCAACCTCCATCAGGGAACCGGTGCGCATCCGATCTGAGTTTTCTTTGAACCGGTGTTTCCAATCGTGGTGGGAAGCAGAACGGCCTTTCTCGAGGTAGGAAAGAACTGCGCCAGCTTGGGTGGAACGAATGATGGGTCGTAAACCGACGCTTTCGACGTTCGCTTGCGGCACCATCACCTTC
>DATLWP010000369.1:0-6693 GCA_035576265.1 Candidatus Polarisedimenticolia bacterium | reverse complement strand
CGACGTGGGACTCCGGTCAGGATGACACCGGCGAAGACGGCGTTGTCGGCCACGCTGCTGTAGGAACGGACTCGCGCATCCTCGTCCTCATCGAAGCGGACGAGGGCGCACATCTCGCGCTCGAGGACGACGGGGCATTCGAGGCCCTGCCGCATCCCCTCGCGCAGAAACCCATTTCGGAGGCCGTGCAATCCGCGCTCGCGCCGCACGGCGTCGCGCCCGGCGCGACCACTTTCGACGCTGCCGAAGCCGTCGCGCGCATCCACCCGCTATTGCGCCACCGCGTCTTTTGAGCCGTGCGCTTCACGCATCACTGTCGCCGCCTTCATGTTCGTCCGCGAATACACGGAAGCCGATCTCGATGCGCTGCGCCGCATGCACGCGCGGCAGGGCTTCGATTATCCGTTTCCCGATCTTGCTGATCCGATCTTTGTCTCGAAGCTCGTCGTCCAAGATGACGCCGGCCGCGCCGTGATGGCGTCTCTCGCGCGACTTACGTGCGAGATGTATCTGCTCGTGGACCGCGAGATTGACGGCGGCGCAGGGGCAGGGAATCCGCGCGAGCGATATGCGCACCTGCTCGCGCTGCACGCCGCCGGCGAACGCGATCTGCTCGCGCGCGGCCTCGACGACGCGCACGCTTGGCTCCCGCCGCCGGTCGCCAAGCGCTTCGGACGCCGCCTGGAATCGCTCGGCTGGGTCCGCGACGACGCTTGGACACCCTACTGCCGCCGCCTGCAAAGCGCTGGCTAGCTTGTGACGGCCGTCGCAGCGCCTTCGAACGAAAGGCGTGTAGAATCGCGCCTTCGCGGGGGAAGGCACGGATGAATCTGAAGCAATGGTTATATCGCGGCGGACGTCCCAACTGGATCGCCAGCGCGGTCAACCGGTTCTGGGCCGCGATCCACGCGGTCGGAGTTGCTCCCAATTATCTGGTTACTCTGGAGGTGCGCGGGCGGCGATCTGGCCGCACGTTCAGCCTCCCGCTCGTCATGGTTACCGTCGAAGGTGAGCGCTACCTTGTGTCCATGTTGGGGGCGAACACGGCCTGGGTCCAAAATGCGAAAGCGGCGGGCGGCAATGTGACGCTCCGCCACGGACGTCGCGAGAACGTGCGTCTGGAAGAGGTTCCGGCGGACCAGCGTGCTCCCATCTTGAAGGCTTACTTGGAGCGGGCGCCCGGCGCGAGGCCACACTTGCCGGTTCGCGAGGATGCGTCGCTTGCCGAATTCGAGCGCGTAGCCGCGCAGTTTCCGGTGTTCCGCGTCGTGTCGAAGCCCCGCGCGTAGCTTCGTTCGTCAGCGGCGTGTGTTCTGAGGCGCTGAAACGGGCGCGACGTGCGGCTTGCGTAGCCCGGCCTGCTCGAGCAGCGGCAGGACATCGCGGTTGAATCGCTCGAGTCCATCGACGTAGTCCACCCAGGTCATGATGATGCCGTCGATTCCTACGCGCGAAATGCGTTCGAGTTCGGCGGCGATGCTCTCCGCCGTCCCGATCAGCGGATGTCCCGCGCCGGTAGCCATCCGCTGACGCATGAACGCTAGCCGCTCGGAGCCCATGGGAACGTTGTTCTCCTTGCTGATGGTGAGCATCACGCTGTCTATGCACTCGTGGTCGAGGAATTCGACCGAGTAGCGGTGCAAATATTCTTCCGCGGCCTTTTGCGTCTCGCTCTGGACGACGGAGACGTTGGTCCATAGCTGAATTTCGCGGCCAAACTCCTCGCGCGCCATCCGCTTGTAATTTTCCACCTGCGGCTTCCATTCCTCAGGAGTCAGGCCCTGCGGGCTGATCAGTCCGATGTCGGAATTCTTCGCCGAAAAGCGCATGCCGACCGGCGACAACGCCGCGTTCATGATCGGGATGCCTCCCGGCTGAAGCGGCTGCGGGCGCGAAATCGCCTTTTTCATGCGGAAATATTTCGACTCGTAATCGAACTCCGCAGGATCGGTCCACAGGTGGCGCAGCAGCATGAGCCACTCTTCGAGGTAGACGTAGCGCTGGTCGTGCTCCAGCAGATCGATGCCGAACATGTCGAATTCGCGGCGGTTCCACCCGCCCACGATGTTGAGCGAGCAGCGCCCGCCGGAAATTGCGTCAATCGTGGCGCACTGCTTGGCGACTATCAGGGGATGCATCGTCGGCGCGTGCGACGTTGCAAAGATCGAGGAATAGCGCGTCGCCTGCGCCAGCCCCGCGGCCCACGTGAACACGTCGAACACCACGTTTGCGATATGGTCGGGCCGATCGTCGAGATAGCCCTTCCAGCGTGCAATCGGAACGACCGCTTCGAGCCCGGCTTCATCCGCCAGGCGCGCACCGGCCAGAGTGTTGGCCCAGGTCGGATCGCGCCGCTCGGGCAGGAACGTCATATTCGGAACCGTGTTGGTGCAGAAGGTGCCGAGCTTCAGCTTGTTGTCGTTGAAGATGGGATTCGTCGTGTTCTTTTTCACGGCGAACATTCTGCCAGAGAAATTTTCATTTATGCACAGCAATGTTCGCCGTTGAGAGCAAAGATTTTGTAGCGGCGGCCCTTAGGCCGGCACATCCTCTCGACCGCCCTGAAGGTCGCCGCTACGACACCTGTACGTGCTTTTTCCGCAAGCCCGCTGGTTGGGCACACTTGGCACGATGCCGCCCATTGAAAATCGCGGGGGTCGCATTCCGGATGTCATCCCGAACCCAGCCGCAAATTTCGCGGATGGCGGTGAGGGATCTGCTGTTGAACTTTGGCGTCGCTGCGGAAAGCAGATTCCTCGGCCCCGTCCAAAAGCAGGCCGGCCTCGGAATGACACTGCGCGGGGGAGCGATTACGCGAATCGGTGTAGCGGCGCGCTTTAGCGCATCATTTTCGTCCGCGGCGGACGTGCCGCGCTGACCTTTTCGACTCCGCTCAGGGCTAAAGTCCCGGTCGCTACACCCACACCTTCGACACGTAGTTCGCCTGTCTACACAAACGCGTCGTCATTCCGAGAGGCGCGCAGTCTGCGTCGCGAGGAATCTCTCTTCGTCTTTCCATTTTCACTTTTCTATTTTCCACGGAGGTACCAATGTCCCGCGGAGCACAACACAGCACGCGCAAGCTCACCGACCAGCAGCTCGCCCTGCAGAACCAGCTCATCTCCCAGGCGAACCAGCAGGGAACTCAGGACCGTTCGCTGATGATGCCGACGATTCAGAGTCTGCTCGCGAGCCAGGGCTTCACGCCGCAGCAGCAGTCCGCCATCACGCAGCAGAGCCTCGGCGCGGCCAACACCGCATTCGACGCGCTCCGCCAGCGCGCCGCCAATCGCGCCGCCGCCACCCATAACTCCGCCGGCTACGGCGACCTGCTCGCGCAACTCGGCCGCGAGCAAGCGCAGACCGACGCCAATGAGGCGCAGCGTAATCAGATCGCCTTCGCCAACCGTCAGTTGCAGGAGCATCTCGCCGGGCTGAACGCGCTTGGGCAGACCTACGGCATCGACACGAACCTGCTCGGCCGCGCGATGGGTGTTCCCGCGGAACTGCTCGGCGTTCGCCAGCGCGCCTCGGGCGGCTCGTCCAGCGGATTCGGCGGCCTCTTCGGCCTCGGCTCCAGTGTCGCCTCGCTCTTCGGCTAAAACTAACGGAGGAGGGAGCAAACGGCCTCTCCCATTTCGAGCGGAGCCCTTCGCGGATTTACCTCAGTCACCCTTGCTTCAACTCGAGCTCAAAAAACAACGCGCCGCCGACAGGATTTGCCCGATACGGCGCAATCTCCTTGAATCCGAGGGACCGGTATATCGCGAGAGCTGTTGTCATCGAAGGAAGCGTATCCAGGCGAACTTTCTCGTAGCCGATCTGCTTCGCGGAACCGATCAGCGCTTCGATCAGGGCGCCGCCTGCACCTTTTCCGCGAAACGCCGGGCGAACATAGAGTCGCTTCATCTCGCACGTGCTGCCGCCGATCGGTCGCAGAGCTCCGCACCCGATTGCTTGCTTTTCGTCGAAAGCCAGCATAAGGCGTCCAGCCGGCCTCGCGTAATCGCCGGGCAGCCTAGTCAGTTCTTCCGCAAACCCTTGGAAGCAAAGGTTAACCTCCAGCGACTGAGAGTACTCGACGAAGAGCTGCCGGATCATAGCCACGAATTCCGGCGTTTCTGCGCTTTCGATGCGAACCACGGCGCCTCTCAAGCTTCTGTGCAGCACACTGATTTATCTCGCTGTGAGCTCGCTCCGTAAACAGCCAATTTGACCTGAGCCGCGCCTTTGCCTACACGCTGCGGCGGGCTGCTGTCCCTCTCCACGGCTAACTCACGGTGCCTATGCGCTCGCTTCTCAATTCCTATTGGCTGACGGTCGCGTTGTCTTCCGTCGTACAGCTGGTGCTTTTTCTCCGCTGGCTCTACCGACGCATTCGCAACGACGAAATCATGCGCACTTTCGTTCGCGACATGGCCACGAATCATCTCCCGCACATCTACGAGCGCCTCAGTAAACTCTGTGACCAGCAGGGAATTGAGCGCTCGCCGCTCCCGCCCATCCGCTGGATCGATCTGAATAGCCGTTCCCGTTGACAACCACATGCCGCCACCTACGGATCTCTTGGTCCTTTCGCGTACCATCGCCACGCGGCACAACCTTGAGCCCGCGCTCGTCTGTGCCATCGTCGAGCAAGAATCTTCCTGGGACGCGCACGCCATGCGCTACGAGCCGGCGTTTCGCGCGCGCTACGTCGCGCCGCTCCGCCTTCCGCTGACGGAAGAAATTGCGCGTTCAATCTCTTGGGGATTGATGCAGGTGATGGGACAGGTCGCGCGCGAGCACGGCTTCTGCGGAAAATACCTTAGCGCACTGTGCGATTCGGCCGTCGGTCTCGACATCGGCTGCGCCGTGCTTGCCGCGAAATGTTCTGCCGCCTCGGGCGAAGTCCCGCGCGCGCTCGCGCTTTGGAATGGCGGCGCGAATCCCCGCTACGCCGCGGAAGTGCTCGCTCGCCTGGAAAAGTACGAGTGACGGGCCGTGAGAATATCGATCGCCATCGCGTGGCTCATGATTCTGGTGCCGGCAGCGCGCGGACAAACGCAGTCGGCGTATCTGGCGTGGACACCGAGCCGCGACGCGGCCGCGAATTCCTCGCTGACCTACAACGTCTACCGAGCAGCGTCCTGCGCAGGAAGATTTGCGAAGATCAACGCAGCGCCCGTCACCGCGACAACCTATCTCGACAATCAACCGCCGCCGGGGATGTACTGTTACCGCGTGACCGCCGTCCTGAGCGGAACAGAAAGCGCCCCATCCAACACAGCCACCGCCACCATCCTCCCTCTGCGGCCAACAACGAAACAGTTCGGCGCTTCGCTCCCTGCCGATGCGGTGCAGGACTGCTCTCACGCAGGCAGCCTGATCAGATGGATCCGCTGCATCGCCACGCGGCCCCGGCCGAAACCCACGCGCCCGCCTCCGGTCCCGTGAGTGCGGTCACGCATCTCATCGCCCGCCACTCAGACACAGTTACTCCCGGCCGCCGAGGCTCACGATAAATTCTTGGCAGCCTGTCCGCCAATGCTTGAAATTTGCGTCGAAGCTTCAGCTCCGACATGAGTGATCGGCGAGTTACATCCCACTGCGCTGCTTCACCGCCAGCGTGTTGGAAGCCTCCATCACTCGCGAAACAATTCGGGCGCGGTTTGCAACCGCCCGGCGAATCACTGACCACCAGTCACGGATCTCCGCATGACCTATCGCACAATTCGCATCTTTGCATTCTGCGCCGCGCTGATCGCAGTTGCGCTCGCGATCCATGCCTGGCTGGCCTCCCGCGATGAACAGCAGCGCCTGAAAAGCACCCTCGCCGCGCAGAAGCAGCTTCTCGACGCCGCCGACGCCCGCGAGCGCGCTCGTGAAACCGCTCTCAACGCCACGCTCGCGCAAATCGAGAAACTCAAGCGCACTGCGCAGACGCCAGAAGAAATCGTGCGCGACCTCCCGAAATATCTCCCGCTTCCGCAGCCCATCAGGCTCATCCATCGCGAAAGCTCCGCACCTCGCGCACCGCGGCAGGGAACCGATGAGCCGGCGACGATCGCCATCCCGTCCCAGCCTGCCCTGTCGCCGGACAGCAGCGCCTCGCGCGCCTCCCAAACGGCAGGAGACGATCAGGGCGGAAGTCGTCTCGAACTAGGCCCGCCGGGGCCAAGCACAACGGCAATCCCCGAAGGCGTTGCCTCGCAACCGCAGGCCGCAGCACCGCAAGGACAAGATTCCTCCGCCCCTGCCGCGGCGTGCAGTAACACACGCGACTGTTCCGCACAGATACCCGCAGCCGATCTCAAGCCCCTCTACGATTTCGTCCAGGACTGCCGCGGCTGCCAGGCGCAACTCGCAGCCGCGCGGCAAAACTCCGCCGATGACCGCGCGAAGATCACAGCGCTGACTCGCGAACGCGACGCCGCCATCACAGCCTCGAAGGGCGGGAGTTTCTGGCGCCGCCTTCGTCACAATACGTTATGGTTTTTCGTCGGCGCGGCTACTGGCGCAGCGGCCGGCTACGCGGCAACGCGATAATCTCGCCGCCTCAAATCGCCAAGGGCCGGGGAAGCGCGCCGTAGCCAGATTGATGGTTCGAGCCTCAGTCTCGTACGAGAACCTCAAACTACGGCGCTCGCGCCGTGGGTCAGCCGACGCTGATGACCCGTCGGGCCGTGCGACCGTGTACTCGGACAGCCTTTG
>DATLWP010000368.1:0-1783 GCA_035576265.1 Candidatus Polarisedimenticolia bacterium | reverse complement strand
CTGGATCGGCCGGCAAGCCGGCGCCAGCCTGTACCGACGCGAAGACTCCCGCTTCTTCCGCAAACGCCATCTCGAGACCGCGCACGAATTCTATGAGAAACACGGAGGGAAGACGATCATCATCGCGCGGTTCATACCCATCATTCGCACGTTTTGTCCGCCCGTGGCGGGAGCGGCGAAAATGAGCTATGCCCGGTACCTGATTTACGACATTTTCGGCGGAATCTTCTGGGTCTGGGGCATGGTGCTGACCGGCTACGCGCTCGGGCGGACCATTCCGAACGTCGATCAGCGCATCCATTACGTCATCGGCGCTGTCATTGTCCTGTCCTTGATACCCGCGGCCCATCAAGCCTGGAAGGCCCGGCGGCACAAGACCCCTGCCACCCCGCCCGTCCGCTAATCTGGCAGGCCCGCAAGGCCGCTTTGTATACCGAGTATATCCCTTATCCGAGTTGACTATCCACTTGAGTATGCTATGAGACCGCAGAGCAATCCGGAGCAAGGGCCCCCACTTCTTGAATGGAGGATTTCGTGCGATGGAACCCACGACCGCACTCGACCTCTTGCTCGTGTCCAATAGCCATCACACCCTCGCGGCTGTCACGGGCGGCCTAAAGGAAATCGGCGCAACCCTCAATTTTGCTTCGTCTAGCGAAGCCGCGCGCGACTACATCGCACGACGCAGGGTCGACGGCATCATCGTGGACCTGGACCTGCCGGGCGCACAGGATTTGATTCTTTCGATCCGAAAGGGCGTCTCCAATCGCGGCGCCGTAGTCTTCGCCTGCTTACCCAGCGCCAGCCAATCGCCGGTCGCCCTCGTGACCGGGGCGACTTTCCTGCTTCAGCAGCCGCTGAGTCCCGAGTGCGTGGCATCGCACGTTACGGCCGCACGCAATCTCATGCTGCAGGAGCGCTGCCGCTATTTTCGCTATGCGGCACATTTCCCAGTCGCTCTCACGGCCGGTGGAACAGAGGAACAGGCGATGATGACGAATCTCAGCGAAGGAGGTATGGCCGCCTATTGCGTCAACCCGCTAGAGCACGCCGGGACGATCGATTTCAACTTTGACCTGCCTACCGGCGACACCATCACGGGCAAGGGTTCCGTGGCATGGGCTAATAACGAGGGAATGTTCGGAATCAAGTTTCAATTCCTGCGCGGCGAAGGCGAGGAAATGCTGCAGAGGTGGCTCCGGGCCCTCCAACCGATTCCTCCGGGGGACTACACGCCACGCGGGGATCACTGAATCTCGGAGAACGGAACCGCGCGCCGGGAAACGTCTGTAGTCGCCGGGAAAAAAACAAAACGGGGAGCCTGGCAGCCCCCCGTTTTGTTTATTCCGCTAACCGCGGCGATGTCGAACAGCCTCGCCGGCGGTTCGCGTCGCAAGAGCGGTCTGGAACCCAATCAAAACTCTGTGCCCGGTGGAGTCATACCTCCCTCCATTCGGAAGCGTCTGCAAAACCCCTCATACGCCCGTGCACGGCTCAATGCAAGCGAAAAATACCGCGGGACTGAATGCCTCCGACAAGATGGGAAAACGGCCTCTGACACGAGTACGACGCCGTAGCAACAGCGTCTCCCCTGCTTTCAATGCTGCTTACTTGAGGAAAAGCGCTTCGCGGACCTGGTCGCGTCCGACGAAGGTTTTCGAGGAGCGGAATTTCTCGAATAGATCGAGGATTTCGCGATTCTGAAAGACATGTGCATGAACGGCTAGCGTCGGCGCGGCAAGCAACTCGATCTGCTGGGCATCGACGATGCGATAGCGATGAA
>DATLWP010000367.1:0-2741 GCA_035576265.1 Candidatus Polarisedimenticolia bacterium | reverse complement strand
ACGGGCGTGCTCCAGGCCGCCGTCGGCGTGATCGCTTCGGTCGAAGCTGCCGAGGCGATGAAACTCTTGGCCGAAAAGCGGGAGGCTCTGAACGGCCGCCTGGTCGCGTGCGACGTGTGGAGCGGGAAATTTCAATCCATCCAAGTGGCACGCAATCCGTCCTGCCGGGCGTGCGCGCGCCGCGAATTCAAGTTTCTCGAAGGCGAGGCCCAGCCGCACATCACGATGTGCGGGCGCGACTCCGTGCAAATCCACGAACGCAGCCGGCGGCTCGACCTCGCGCAACTCGGCCAGCGGCTCGCCGCATCCGCCGCCGAGGTCCGCCACAACGACTTCCTGCTGCGCTTCCGCGTGCCTCCCTACGAAATGACGATTTTCGCCGACGGCCGCGCCATCATCAAAGGCACGAAAGATGCCGCCGTGGCGCGCTCACTTTACGCACGCTACGTGGGGGTGTAATCACCGGACAGCTCTTTTCGGGAATTAGCCGGCGAAGCGGCGAATGGCGGCCTGCCGCATGGCGGCGCGGTCCAGGTTCTCGCGGCAATTCATCAAGGTGAGAAGTGTGCTGAGGATGCGGGCCTTGATCTCGTCGGACATCGGGTACCCGCTGGTGGCCACGCGAACCAGCACTTCCCCTCGCGCGGAGATTTTCTGCATGAACTCGTTCTGCCGCTCATGCGAGTTCTTGCCGAACGCCGATTCACGGCGCATCTCGGTGCATTCCTGCTCGACGAAGAGGGTGAAGTGGAGAATGCAGAGGCGCTCCGTGGCGAGGCCCGGAGGCACCGGCATCTTGCATCCCTTTCCGCTGCAAGTCTCTGGCACAAACACATCCCAACGAGCTTCTTTTTTGTAGCATCATCCTATTCTAATTTCCAGATCACTGTACCGAAGTGCAACGTATCGGATAGCCTCGAATTCGCCGCGCTGCGGACGCCGCGCGGGCGCGTCCGGACCGCCAGCCCGGCGTCAATTCGATCGTTGCGCAGGCTGGCCAGCCGCCTGGACAGCGGGCTGAGCGACGCGGTCGCCGACGTGAAATTCCGTCCACGGACCCGCCGGCATATCGCGAAGGACGGGCGATTGCCAGGAAAACTCCGGGTGCGCATCGAGAAATTTCGCGGCGTCGAAATTGATCCCGCAGGGGTGGCCGATGCGCGCCATGAAATCCATAGCCTCCGCCATGCGGCTGTCCATCACTTTTCCCTGCACGGAGCCGCTGGGGTTGAATGGCGGTGCGGTCGATCCGGGCAGCGTCTCCGGCGTGGCATCGCCATGGCCGCAGAGGGCGCGTTTGTTCGGATCGATTTTCTTTTCGAAGGTGTCGTAATGGTCCGCTAGAAAGACTTCCGCGAGCTTCGCGTCGATCTTGCCCTTGTTTCCGTTCAGGAGCTGCTCCCAACGGATGCGGCGCGCGTTCATGCTGCTGGCCGGATTCTCGGGATCAAACGTGGTCTCGTCCTTGATCAGGTCGGGATCGCTCGGGAAGTTCGCGCCGGAATAGTAGCCGTCCTTGGTGCGCCACACTTTCCAGTGTTTCAGGCCCAGTTCGAAGCGGGCGATTTCGCCGGTCTTGCGGTCGCCGAGCAGCCAATCGTTGGCATATCCGCCGTTATTGCCGTCGAGCATGATCTTGACGTAATCGTCGATCGAGGCCGCGTACTGCATGGCCTTGCGGGCGCGCACGAACTCCGCTTTGCCATTGGGATCCCAGCCGTGAAAATTCGCGATGGTCGTCTCGGTGATCATCATGCCGGCGGAATTGACGCCGAAATCATCATCGCTCGCGATCACGCCGGGAATGCCGTCCATGAGCATGCGGTATCCGGTTTGCGGGACGATGTCGAAAATCACGCGCCAGCGCACGCCCTCGATGTACGAGGTCCAGTTGTTGTGCGCCATCACGATCTGATGATCCTTCGTCCAGCTTCCCGTGGCGACGAACGCGCTGCAATGGCCGAAACTTTCGCGCACATGAGGGTTCGCGGCGCGCGTCTGCTGGTTGAGCCAGGGGACGTAATAGTCGGGCAGTTCGGAGAACGCGTTGAGGGCCACGACGTCGTAGATGTCGAGCGGCACCTTTCGGGCGTCGAGGCCGTCCGCGATCCCCTGCAACTCGGCCTGATATTCGGGATCGATCTTGGGCCAGAGCATCTCGCGGGCGGCGCGGCGGAAGAATTCCCAATCGCGTCCGGTGTCGTGCGTCATTTCGAGGCGGACGGCGACGAACACGTCGGAAATCTCGGGCGCCAGCAGATAGCCGTGCTGAAAACCGATATCGTGGGGCGAGCCTTCCAGATGGACGTAGATCCACCCTGCACGCTCGAAGCGGTATGCCTTGTTGAAAGTCTCTTCATAGCCGCTGTCCTGCGCGGCCGCTTTGGGAGCGGGCGCCGGCGGCGCGGCTGCTCTCGCGGCCGGGGACGCCCCGGCGCAGAAGAACAGCAGCACGAAGAATGCAACGGCCGCAGTTAGTCTGAAAAAACGCACTGCGCCAAGGCCCCGATGAGTGTCGATTAGAAGCATCTGCCGTCCTTTGCTTTCAATAGCTTGCATCGATTTCTAATCGCCAGAGTGTCGATTAGAAAAGTAGTGTTGTTGGATGGCACGTGACGGCTCCGGTCGCCCTGAAGGGCGCCGCTACAACCCCTTCCCGTCCGATTTTGCTTCGTCCAATTCACGCAAACAACGTAGCGGAGACGCGGGCCAGATTCAAGCGGTTGTTCGCGTAGACATTT
>DATLWP010000366.1:0-8121 GCA_035576265.1 Candidatus Polarisedimenticolia bacterium | reverse complement strand
GACGGCTGCTGTGGCGTCACACCATCCACTTCGTCCGCGCCGATTCTGTCTCCTTGAAATGCCGGCCGCGGAAAATTGTCGGGAATGTCGTAGGAGACATAGATGGCCTTGGCCAGCGCGCCTTCGTCAATGATGGGTGGCTCGACCTTGATGCGTTTGTCGGGCGTGCCCGGCCCGAAGTGCGTGGCCAAATACTCGGCGATCTGATCCTTCTGCGCTCCCGTCAAGTAGGTATGGCCCAGATTCGTAGCGAACGCGTCATCGGTGGGCCCGGTCTCCATCATCCGCGCGATTCCGATGCGATAACCCTCTTTCGTGCGATGCATGGTTCCAAACTCGGGGCCATGACACCCAGTGCAATTCGCTTTCAGCAGATCGCGCCCGGGCCCGGGCGGGTACATCTCGTCAAGGCTGTTCACCCAGACGGTGTTCGCCGCGATCGGCGGGCCGCCCATCGCGGACTGCAACGCTTCCGTCGAGCGGCCTTGCGCGCCGGCCGGTCCCTCGACCATCTTCTTTACGGCCAGATCCACCGTTTTCGTTTCGCCGGAGCCGAGTTCGATTCGCAAGGTCGGCGATGTGTAGCCTCTTTCGAGGACGGTCACGTCGTAGACGCCCGGCAGCGCCTGGGGAACCGTGTAGTGCCCCTTGTTGGTGAACACCGTGTACCAGAGCTGGTAGGTCACGTTGTGCACAGTCACGCGGAATCCGACGACCGGCCCCTGATCGGCCGTCACGCTGCCCGTGAGCGTTCCGCGAATCGGTGGGGCCTGCCCTCGGCTCGATACGCCGGCGAAGAGCACCGCCAGCAGAAGCAGTAAACCGGTCTGGAGGCGTGGGCAGTTGAAAACGATCTTCATTCTCGGTCTCATATTTCTTCCTTTGCAAGAGCAGGCCAGGTGAAACGATCTGAATGTTCCCCCGCGGATGGCGGGGAAGCCGCGAGATGCCTTGTCGCGAGCGATGGACAGTACCCACTCTCAATCCTCCACACGCGCAGAGAAAGGGCGGCAGGCGAGTTTGCTCGGCGGGAATCTAGCCGAAACGACAATTTCGTGTCAATCCATTTGCTCCCGCCGCTCCTGAGCTGCCGGAAAGCGGCTTCGCTCGCGCAGTTTTCCCTGCCCGACCGAGATGCGCTCTCCTGTCGTCATCCAGATCGACGTCGGCGTTTACATTTTTCCATTGACTCACAGTAATCCATTTGCTATAGGCCCGCTCATAACCCCCGGGGCAAAAAACAAATAGACCGAGCTGGGAGGAAGGACATGAAATCGAAGCCGATTGCGGCTGCGTTTTTCTTCTTTTTCACGACGGTGCTTTGTGCACAGGTGATTTCCACTTCGCAGATTAGAGGCACGATTTCGGACGAGACTGGCGCCGCCGTAGCTGGCGCCGACGTCCGGTTGACGCAGACCGCCACGGGCGCCGTACGCACCGTCACGAGCGCGGCCGACGGGAGCTACGTGTTCCCTGCTTTGCCCGTGGGACCGTATCGGCTTGAAGTCACCAAGCCCGGCTTCAACAAATACGTGCAGACAAGCATCGTACTGCAGGTGGCCGTCAATCCCACGATTGATGTCACTCTGAAAGTCGGCGCAGTGACGCAGGAAGTTCAGGTCAGCGCAGAGGCGGCGATGGTGGAAACACAGACCACCGGCGTCGGGCAGGTGACCGCCCCGGTGCAGGTGCAAAACCTGCCGCTCAACGGACGTCAACTCACCGACCTCTTGTCTCTGTCCGGCGCGGTTGTTGGCGCGGGCAGAGCCTTCCGGGCCTCCTATCCTTCCTCAGCCGTCCCCTCGATCGCCGGGGGGGCGCAGGGCAGCGTGGCCTATTGGCTCGACGGAGGCACGCACAACGATCCGCTGAGCAATCAAAATCTTCCACTTCCTTTCCCGGACACCGTAGAGGAGTTCAAAGTAGAAACCAGCTCGTTGCCGGCTCAGTATGGCACGCACCCTTCGGGCTCAGTGAACGTCGTCACAAAGTCCGGCACGAATGCGTTCCATGGCGACGTCTTCGAGTACCTTCGGAACTACATCTTTGACTCCCGGAACACGGCGTTTGCCGCTGCCTCGCCGCTCAACTACCCGACCCTCTCTCCTTCCGCGGCACAGGCCGCGGCGCTCGCTGCTTCGCCGCGGGACAATCTGAAGCGGAACCAGTTCGGCGGCACAATTGGGGGACCCATCCAGAAGGACAAACTGTTTTTCTTTCTCGGCTGGCAAGACACCATCCAGCGCTCCAGTAATCCCGCGCAGACAACGATACCGACGGCTGCGATGGTGGCTGGAAACTTTAGTGCTTGCGCAGGAGGCCCCGTACTCAACCCCGCTACCTTCAGTCCCGTGATCCTGACGTTGGAAAACCACCTGCCAAGGGCAAACCAGCCCTGCGGCACCTACAACTATCAGACTCCCGTAAATTTCGACGAAAACCAGGGATTGGCGAGGATCGACTATCACTTGACTAGCCACAACACGATTTTTGGACGTTACTTCATTACGAACTGGTCCCAGCAGCCAGGCAAGCCCGAAATGCTTCCTTCCGGGCAACCCGACCTGCTGATTCAATCGATCGACGGCGCCTCTGACCGCGTGCAGAGCCTCACTCTCGGGGACACGTACCTGATCGGCACCAGCATGGTCAACAGTTTTCGCCTGACGGGAAATCGCAGCCGGAACTTTACCGTTCAGAATTCGACTCTCGGCCTGGCAGACTTGTTTGCGGAAGCCGGAGTCCCCGCAGGCAATATCGGGGATATCTATCAACTGGGTCCGCCGAAGTTCGCGACATATATGACGGGATTCCAAACAGTTCCCGGCTTATTTGGACTCTTCAATTCGATCCCAAACCTCCAGCCCTATAACACCATCGAGGTCTCCGACGATTTCTCGCTGACGCGCGGTGCGCACCAACTCTCATTCGGTATGGAGTTCATCAACTTGAGAGCATTTGCTACAAACTACCTCCTCAACCAAGGACAGTTCAATTTTGACGGCCGGCGTACGGGCTCCACGCTCCGGGACTTCTTGATGGGATATACATCGGCCGGAACCGGTTTTAGCCAGGACGCTCCGATCCCGTCGATCCAGCACCAGAACGTCTTTGCTCTCTACGCGCAAGATGCATGGAAAATCACGCGGCGGCTGACGATCACCGCAGGGCTGCGTTGGGATCCGTTCTTCGGCCACACCGATCCGAAGGGCCATGTCGTTAGCATCTCGATTCCGAATCTCGTCAACAACGTTCATAGCACGCTCTACCCGACGGCGCCCGCGGGCTACCTTTTCAATGGTGATCCGGGCGGTCCTCGCGGCGGTAAATTGAGCAGGAACGCGCTGAACGAGTGGAGCCCGCGCATCGGCCTCGCCTGGGATCCGATGGGCGACGGTCGCACGTCGATTCGCGCGGGATTCGGAATCTTTTATGATTTTCCTAATTTCTCGTACGACCAGTTTGGATTTGAAGAGCCCTATGGTGGCGCTACCAACAACCCTGGCGGGACTTGCACGACCACGTGCCTGACGGATCCCTGGGGATCTTTGCCGGGCGCGCCGAACCCCTTCACGTTCACAGATCAACAGGGAGTCGTACACGTCGGCAATCCCTTTCCTCAGTATGTTGGGACGGGCCCGGCGAATGCAGCCTACCTGCCCAATGCGTTGGTGTTCAGCTATCCTCTGACCATCAAACCAACCTATGTGATGCAGTACAACCTAAGTATCGAAAAGCAATTGGGTAGGAACTGGATGGTCTCAGCGACCTACCTCGGCAACCAACAGCGTCACCTCTGGGGAAACAACGAGGCCAATCCTGGGCTGCAGGGCCCATGTCCCTCGGGTCCCCCGCTAAGTTACACGTTGCCGGCGCCTCTCAGTTGTGGCGCACCCGGTCCCTGCCCCCCGAACCTTGCTCCATTCATATGTTCCAGCTTCGGCCCGACCTTCGCTCTGAACAACAACCGCTTGTTAGCGCAATACAACGCGCCGGCATCTGGTGGCGTGGGACCGCAGGGCGGGAACTTGTACGGCGAGACGCTGTTGCTGGAAGAAGGCGGGACAGGGAACTACAACGGGCTGCTGCTTTCCGTCCAACATCGCTGGAGCAATCACTTCACGTCCAGCACAAATTACACATGGTCGCACTGCATCTCGGACAACTACACGACTACGCTTGGCTTCTTCCTGGCCGCGCAAGCCGTGCCATACACACCGAAAGCGGATCGCGGCAATTGTCCGAACGCCGATACCCACAACGTGTTCAACCAGTCCTTCGTCGGAGAGATGCCGAAGTTTTCGAACCGTACACTGGATATTCTCGCCGGTCACTGGCGGCTATCCGTCTCCGCCGTCATACAATCCGGCACGGTCATCAACTCACCGACCACTGTTCTCGACTATTCGAACAACGGCAATGGCTCCACCGGCGGGCTTGACCAGCGCCCCAATCTCGTGGGTGCGCCGTACTGCGCGCCAAGGGGTCGGACGTGCTGGCTCAACCCTGCTTCGTTTCCGCCCCCGGCTCCTTATACTTACGGCGACCTAAGGGCTAACGTGTTGTTTGGCCCCGGATCGATCAACGTGAACACAGCCTTGTCGCGACTGTTCCAGATTCGAGAACACCAGCAACTGGAATTTCGTTGGGAGGTCTTCAATCTGCCCAATCATGCAAACCTGTATGCGCCGAGCACGAGCGGTGCGATCGGTCCTCCTTTGCAGCCTATCATCTTTCCCTCGTTCGGCCAGCCCACGCCGGCCGCCGTCACAGGGCTGGGTGCCTTGGCTCAAACGACCAACGATCCGCGCATCATGCAGTTTGCCTTGAAGTACGTTTTTTAGTTAGACTGCGCAGGCTCGCATACGGCTGGTGAGGGACCGGCGAGCGTCGCGCCGTGCCTCGTGGCCCCTGTGCGTAGGCCTCGTCCGGCAAAATATAAATCGTACGCTGATCAGGAGTTGAACTATGTCGAAGCGCGTATCGGGTGCCGTGCGTTCGGTGTTGGGGGCGATCGTGCTGGTGCTTGCCTTCTCCGCCGTATCATCTGCCCAGGATTCTCAGGGCCGGCCTCCAGCAGGCTTCCCGCTTGGGCCGCCCGCGAAGATTCTCAGCTTCACGGCTGAACCCAGCTCCATTCAGCCGGGCCAGAGCGTCACACTCAAGTGGGCGGTCGTAAACGCAGACCGGATCACTTTGGACCAGGGCATCGGTATTGTGGCCACGCGCGACAGCCGGACGGTCACGCCAAGCGCCACAACGGTCTACACGCTCTCGGCCGTCGGACGCGGCGGCATGGATAAACAATCGCTGACCGTGACCGTGGCGGGCACGGCTCCGGCGGCTGCGGCGGCCAATCCCCCGAACGCTGGCGAGGCGGCAGCGTCGAAGCCGATTCCGCGCATGCCCGACGGCAAACCCGACCTCTCCGGAGTATACATTGCCGGATTCAACATCCGCCCTGTTGGTCCCGTCACTTTGAAACCGGGTGCGGAGAAGTATAAAGTGGGAATGGATTACGGCGGCGATTTGGGAGAGCATTGCCTCCCGCCAGGAGTGCCCGCGGCCACGGCGCAGCCCTATCCGGTACAGATCGTGCAAACGCCCAACCTTGTGGTGATTCTGTACGAGGCTTACCATCTCTTTCGCGTGATCCCCACCGACGGCCGGCCGCATCCCGCGGATCTCGATCCGACGTGGATGGGGAACTCCGTGGGCCATTGGGAGGGAGACACGCTGGTCGTGGACGTGACCGGGTTCAACGACAAGACGGCGATCGGCGAATACAGGCACACCACGGCTTACCATGTGGTCGAGCGATACCACCGCACCGCGTACGACCAGATCGCCTACGAGGCCACGATCGAGGATCCAAACGTCTTTGCTGCGCCCTGGAAGGAAGCGGGAACTTTGCGGCTCCATCCGGAATGGCAGATTCAGGAATACGTTTGCGAAGAGAACAATCACGACTACAAAGAGCTCTTCCAGAGATACAAGCAATAGCAGTGCCGCTTTCGGCCTGCACGAACGAATGGCGCGGCAGCGGAAATCGACGAACAGATGTGACCGGGAGGCACTTCGGATGAGAAGGAAACTTGCTGTTTTGGCCGCAGCGCTGCTGCTGATGGGGGCAGCGGCGGCGTTCGCGCATCACTCCGTCTCGATGTACGACATGGAGCACCCAACCACGGTGACGGGCGTCGTCGAGCGGGTCGAGTGGACCAATCCGCACGCTTATGTCTACGTGAAGGCGACGAAGGTGGCCGGCGGAGCGGCTCAGACCGGCGTCGGGGAGGAGTGGGCCATCGAGATCGATAGCCCGAACTTCCTGAAGCACAACGGGTGGACGCGCACCACGCTGAAGCCCGGGGACACCGCCACGTTTACCGGCGGGCGCGCCAAAGACGGCGCGCGGACCATGCGCTGCACGACGGTCAAGCTGGCCAGCGGATTGGTGCTGAGGTCTTAGAACCAGCGGTCGGGGCAAGTTCCAAGGATCGGGGGGGCGCTCATTCTCGATATCCTGAAATGGCTGGAAGGCACTTATCTGGGCTCCGCGGTACGCGATTCGACCTGGCTGTTTCCCTTTATTGAGTCCGTGCACATGCTGGGCATCGTGGTGCTGGTCGGCACCAGCGTCCTGCTCGATTTGCGTCTGCTCGGCCGCGGAATCTTGCGCGATCAGCGCATCTCGCAGGTGGCCTCTCGCGCGATTCCGGTGATGTGGATCAGCTTCGGCGTCATGTTCATCACCGGGACGCTGATGTTTATGTCCGAGGCGACGCGGTGTTACGACAGCATGTCGTTTCGCGCCAAGATCGCACTGCTTTTGGCCGTGGGCATCAACGCCATGGTTTTCCAGCTCGGCCCCTATCGAAAAATTGCCGGATGGGAAAACGCCGTCACGCCTGCATCCGCGCGCACGGCGGCTTGGGTCTCCATGGTGCTGTGGGTCTGCATCGTAATCGCGGGGCGCGGAATCGCGTACTGGTAGGAAGCACCCACAGGGAGTTTCGAAATGCGGAGACGCCTGCGGAAATGGATCTGTTCGCTGATCGCCGTCACGCCGATTGTGATTGCGGCGCTCGCGTTTTCCGGCGCGGCATTCGCGCAGACCGGAGGGCCGCCGCGGCCAGGCGAGACGCCAATCTTCAAGTGGATCGAAGGCACCTATATCGGCAGCACGGTACGCGAGTCCAATTGGCTGTTTCCCGTCATTGAATCCGTGCACGTGCTGGGAATCGTTGCGCTGGTCGGCGCCAGCACGCTGCTGGATTTGCGCCTGCTGAACCGCGGCTTTCTCAAAGAGCAGCCGGCCTCGCAGATCGCCTCGCGCCTTCTTCCGGTGATGTGGACGAGCTTCGGCGTGATGGCTGTGACGGGCACGCTGATGTTCGTTTCGGAAGCGTGGCAGTGCTACACGAGCATTTCGTTCCGCGTCAAGCTGGCGCTGCTGCTGGCCGTGGGCTTGAACGCGCTGGTCTTTCACCTCGGGTCCTATCGCAGCATCAAGACGTGGGAGCGGGCTCCCGTTGCTCCCGGAGCCGCGCGCGCGGCTGCCTGGCTCTCGATGATGTTGTGGGTCTGCATCGTCTTCGCCGGCCGCTGGATCGCCTACTGGTAGCCTTGCCCCCGCATTGCCTCCGCGCAGCAGCACCCACAGCAATTTTCCCCAGGTTGCGCCGACGTTCCCGATACTGTGGAAGAGTGGGGACTTCCGTTTCCCGCTTTGAGAGAAACAGGCGGTGTGAATTGCCCGATTTGTGTGCAGTTTCAGACCCCGTGCGGAGTGTCGATTAGAAAAAATCTTTCGCTTTGTTTTCAACGGGTTGAGCTGGATTCTAATCGCCGGAGTGTCGATTAGAAACGGGCGCTCGAACGGCGCGGATCGGCGGTGGCGGTACCGGGCGCAGCGCAGGAACCGCACGAGCAAGCTAGCTAGCGTGCTCGACTCGCTTCGCCGGGTTCCGGGCTCAAATTTCAATGCTCACACCTCCGGGAGCCACGCTACGCGAGCTCGACGAGAAACGGTACTGGTCGGAAGTACAGAAGTGGAGCGGGTATAGGACTACCCGTCCTTGTGTAGCGATTAGGAAAGTGAAATGGCGAGCGCGAGGTTGT
>DATLWP010000365.1:0-9061 GCA_035576265.1 Candidatus Polarisedimenticolia bacterium | reverse complement strand
AGATACTTGGCGCGCAGCAACATCAAGAGCTGCCCAAGGTTCATTTCCGGGACGAGAACCTTGTCGTAGCGGCCGAAAACCTCGCCGAGATTCCCGGGCAGGGGGTTCAAGTGGCGCAGGTGGACATGGCCAATTCGTCGGCCCTTCGCGCGCTGAGACTTCACGGCACCGGTCACGGGGCCGTGCGTCGAACCCCAGGCTACGATCAGCAAATCGCCCGAGGGGTCGCCCGCGGGTACAACGTCCGGAATATCGTGGACAATCCCGGCGACTTTATCGGCGCGCAACCGGACCATGCGCTCGTGATTCAGCGGGTCGTAACTGACGTTGCCCGTCACATCCTGCTTCTCGATTCCTCCGATGCGGTGCTCGAGTCCCGGAGTGCCCGGAATTGCCCAGGGGCGCGCAAGCGTTTCGGGATTGCGCCGGAAGGGCTGGAAACTCTCGGCGTTGGTTTCGAAGTGCACCGGAATTTCCGGCAAATCGGCGACGGAGGGGACGCGCCATGGCTCCGCGCCATTGGCAAGATAGCCGTCAGACAGGATGATGACCGGCACCATGTATTTGATGGCGATGCGGCTCGCCTCAAGCGCGATCCAGAAGCAGTCGCCGGGCGTGGCCGGCGCAAGCACGGGGATCGGCGCCTCGGAGTTTCTGCCGAAGAGGGCCTGCAACAGGTCGGCCTGCTCGGTCTTCGTCGGAAGTCCCGTCGAAGGCCCGCCGCGTTGGACGTCGCAGATGACAAGCGGCAGCTCCACGGCGACGGCCAAGCCGAGGGCTTCAGTCTTGAGCGACATTCCCGGGCCGGACGTCGTCGTGATTCCGAGCGCGCCCCCATAGGCTGCGCCGATTGCCGAAGTGACGGCGGCAATTTCGTCCTCGGCCTGGAACGTGATGACGCCGAAATCCTTGTATTTCGAGAGTTCGTGCAAAATGTCCGAAGCCGGCGTGATCGGATAGGAGCCAAGGAAGAGCGGGATATCGGCTTTTTGCGACGCGGCGACAAAGCCCATCGCCAGCGCCACATTCCCGCTGACATTGCGATACAGGCCGGGAGTGAGCTTCGCCGGCGGAATTTCGTAGGTGATCTGGAAAGCCTCGGTAGCCTCGCAATAGCTGTAACCCGCCTGCATGGCCATGCGATTGGCATGCACGAGGACCGGCTTGCTCTTGAATTTTTCGTCGATCCAGCGGAGGGTCGTGTCCATCGACCGGTTGTAGAGCCAGTAGCACATCCCGAGCGCGAAGAAATTCTTGCAGCGGTCCATGGTCTTCGCGTCGAGGCCCAAATCCCGCAATGCCGCACGCGTCAGCGTCGTGAGTCCGATCGGAAACACGCGGTAGCCGTCGAGCGAATGATCCTCCAGCGGATTCGAAGTCATCTGGGCTTTCCGGAGGTCAGTTTCCTTGAAGTCGTCGAGGTTGACGATCAAAATCCCATTTGGCTTCAGATCCGAAAGGTTGACCTTCAGAGCCGCGGGATTCATGGCGATGAGAGCGTCAACACTGTCGCCGGGCGTGTACACATCGGTCGAGGAAAAATGCACTTGGAATCCGCTGACGCCGGGAAGCGTACCGGCAGGCGCGCGGATCTCGGCCGGATAATCGGGCAGCGTGGCCAGGTCGTTGCCGTAGAGAGCGACGGTGTTGGTGAACTGGCTTCCAGTGATCTGCATGCCGTCGCCGGAATCGCCGGCGAACCGGATGACGGCCTTTTCGATGACTTCACGCTTGCGCTTCGGAGGCTGAACAGTAGTTGTAGACATGATAATTTCGAGCCCTACCCTTCATATGATGACAAACTGCGGGTGTGCGATGCCGGGTCCGCCTTCCCCAATACAACACACGACAACGAAAGCCCGTACACTCGAAAGCGTAGCACACCGGGACGGCGAGGAAAATGAAATTTGAGATCCGATGATACGCTTTCAAACATGCGGTACGCGCCGTGAGTCCCATGCGAGCGAAGCGGGAGAATCGAGATTCGAAAATCGAAACACGAAAGTCCAAATTCGCACACGAAAGGTTTTACAAATCTGTGCCGGCCGCTCCCCACGATCCGCGTTGATTGGGTGCGTTTAGCCGGGAACATGATCTCGCTCGCGATCACTCGGTCCGACACGAACCGCGGCGACGAGAGAGCGGCCGCTAGGACCTACGATGAAGCGGGCCCGGTGAAAATCGCCGCGCAGGCATTTCACCCGTGGTTTGGAGCAAGGCGTGTCTCCAGCACGGCTACCTGGCCCAAGGCCTGTCCCTGAGTACCATTGACTTTCGCTTTTAATTCGCCTAGACTGGCAAAGCCTTGGAACTTGGTGTGACCTGGGGGTCTGAATGGCACTGACGAAACGGCAAAAGGAAGTTCTCAATTATCTGGTGGGTTTCCTGAACAAGAACGGCTACTCGCCGAGCTTTGAGGAGATCGCGCACGCGCTGAAGTTGACTTCGCTGGCGACCGTGCACAAGCACCTCTCGACGCTCGAGAAGAAGGGATTCATCCGCCGAGGGTACAACCAGAGCCGGTCAATCGAAGTGACGCAACTCCCGAAGCCGGTGCGCGCGGAGATCCTCGATCGGCACGTGGTGGAGTTGCCGCTGGCGGGCCGGATTGCGGCGGGGCGCCCTCTCGAAGCAGTGGAAGACCGCGAGACGATCTCGCTTTCCGACTTTGCGCGCGGGCAAAACACCTTTGTGCTGCAGGTGAAGGGCGAATCGATGCGCGACGATCACATCCTCGATGGCGATTACATCGTGGTCGAGCAGACGCAGGTGGCGAATCCTGGAGAGATTGTCGTGGCGCTTGTGGGTGAAGACGAGGCGACCGTCAAGCGCTTCTATCGTGAAGCAGGCGGCAAGATTCGTTTGCAACCGGCGAATGCGTCGATGGCGCCGATCGTGGTGCCCGCGCAGGACGTGAAGATTCAGGGCCGCGTTGTCGGGGTCCTTCGGAAGTACTGAGCGCAGTAGAGGATTCACCGCGTCCTTCGGCCGGTCGCGCGCCGAGGGTAGGGGGTGCGTCGGCGCTGCCAAATCCCCAGCCTTTGGGATCGAGCATCCACCTGGTAGTTATCCCCCGAGCACAACTGTTCCATTTTGGATTTGGCATAGATTTCACGCGGGACTAGATTGAAAGCCCCGGTCCTTCATACCTATCGACAAGTTCGGCGCAGTCGGGCCCAAGGAGGGTAAATGTGGGGAGAGAAGAAGCAGGGGACTCCCGCTAGGACGCCGCCGATTTCGCAGCAGCCTAGAGAGAACCTAACACCTGCACCAACTTTTTCAGCGGAGGCTAAGACCATGGCACCATTGGATTCGTCGTATCCGGGGAGTATGTCCGGCAGCAACAGCGGCATGGCCCGGCTTGGCGCAAGTCTGCACGTGAAGGGCGAGATCACGGGCAACGAAGACCTGGTCATCGACGGCAGCGTCGAGGGCTTGGTGCAGTTGGAGGACCGCAAGCTGACGGTGGGCGCGAGCGCCCGGCTAACGGCGGACGTAATCGCCCGCGAAGTCGTCGTCTACGGCAACGTAAAGGGGAATCTGCGGGCGCGCGACCGCATCGAGATCAAGAAGGACGGCTCGGTGGTTGGCGACCTGACGACTGCCCGGATCATGATCGAGGACGGCGCGTATTTCAAGGGCTCGATCGAAATCGACAAGGCTGGGGAAGCGAGCGACAGCAGCGATATCGAGAAGTCCTCGTACACCCGCGTCTCTCGGAGCGCGGCGACGACCGCCAGTTCCGTCGATTAGTCTTTCAGGTTTCAGCGGGTGGCGGGCCGCCTTGTCCGGCTCGGCGCGCTTAGCGTCGACCGGCGAACAAGGGCGGTTCGCCTCCGGCTCCTTCCTCGTCTCCTCTCGTTTCAGGCCAGACGGACGAGGTAGTCTCCGTCAGCCGGTTCAAACTGCAGCTTGTCCTCGCGGGAAAGCCAGCCAACCGCCATGAAGAAAAGGCTTTGAGGCACATCGACCTCTTCGATCAGAGCAGCAAGGGTGCGAGGCCCCCGCTTCGAAACAGCGTCCCAAACGATACCTGCAGTTTCTCCGATCCGATTGTAGGTCATGGTGAAACCTCCCTTTGAGGCTTGTGCTTGGAATCGCTCGAACCAGCAGTAGGCGGCGGCCCGGCGAAGTAATCGGCCGAAATCCTCGGGTTGCGAGGGGCTGACATTGGTCGAGGAGAGGATGATCGAGGTCATGCCGGAATCACCACAATCGGCCATCCGCATGTCCACTCTACATACAGTCGGGTTACAGGCGGGTTATGAGCGCGTGAACGATCGTAAAATTCGAAAGGCGACTCGAAGCCTTACAGCCACCTGGAAAATTTGTTTCCTGGCCCTACCAGAATCGACTTGGGAACGATGGGCGAGTCCGTCAGCTCAAAGCCCATAATAATGACCTCTTCGCCCTTGCGGATCAGATGCGCGGCGGCCCCGTTCATGCAGATCACGCCCGAGTTGCGTTCGCCGACGATCACGTAAGTGTCGAGCCTTGCCCCTGAGGTGTTGCTGACGACCAGCACTTTCTCGCCCGGCCAAAATCCTACTAGTTCGATCAGTTCTTGATCGATGGTGACGCTCCCGATGTAGTCAAGGTTGGCGTCCGTAACAACTGCCTTGTGTATCTTGGACCGCAGCATCCACCTCATTTTTTCTCCATGGTACGCGATGACATCCTGCAGCGGCGACCCCGGAACCGCGGCAACCCAGCCCAACAGCCGAAGCAACAGGCTCGCGGATCTGTGGGAAGCAGCAGGCCCAGGTTTCATCAACTCGCATTGACAGAAATTGCCGGGTAGCCTACACTCAACGTTTGTCCCTAGAGTGAAAGGTGTGACTGGGCAGATGCGGACGTATGTTCCAAAGGGCCGGGAGGCCGAAGAACTGACGGCAGGCAAGAGCTGGTTCGTGGTGGACGCGAACGGCCAGGTGCTGGGGCGCCTGGCAACGCGTGTCGCGAGGCTTTTGATCGGCAAAGACAAGCCGAGCTTCACGCCACATCTCGATTGCGGCGATCACGTGATCGTGATCAACGCGGAGCGCGTGAGGCTCACCGGAAACAAGCTCGATCAGAAGGTGTATCGCCACCACAGCGGTTACCCGGGCGGGCTGAAGGAAATCCCAATTCGGGCCTTGATGCAGCGCCGGCCCGAAGAAGTCGTGCGCGAGGCGGTAGTCGGTATGCTGCCCAAGAACAAGCTCCGCGCGCGCCGCGCAAAGAAGCTGCGTGTGTATGCTGGAAGCGAAGCACTCGCCCGCCACGCCGGACAGAAGCCCCAGCCGATCGCGCTGTAGCCTTGCGAGAGATTCGAGACCGCTACGCGGTGCGAAGAACTTCGCTTCGCGGATTTTTTTGGGCGCTCCCTGCGTTTGCTTTGGCGAATGCTGACGGCAGGCAGGGGAAACAGGAGGAAAGTTGAGTTCATCGGCAAGTTCGATGGAAAGCTTGGCTGGAAAGCAATTCTACGGCACGGGCCGCCGGCGGGAATCGGTGGCGCGCGTGTATATAAAGCCAGGGCCGGCGCGATTTACCGTGAACGGGCGGCCGGTAGACGAATATTTCCGCAATGTCGCCTGGCACACGGCCGCGGTCGAACCGCTTAAGTTCACGCAGATGCTCGACCAACTCGAGGTGAAAGCGCAGGTGAAGGGCGGCGGCGTGGGTGGGCAGTCCGGGGCCGTGCGCATGGGGCTTTCCCGCGCGCTCGCGCTGTTGAATCCGGACTTGCGGCCCGCCCTGCGGAAAAACGGATTCCTGACGCGCGATCCGCGCATGAAGGAACGCAAGAAGTACGGTCAGAAGGGCGCGCGGCGCCGCTTCCAGTTCAGCAAGCGGTAACGGGAGGAAGCTCCGGGCTTGCCCGGGGCCAATTCACGGCCGGCAAGGAGCCGGCAAAAAAGGATGCTGTTCCGGCACGCCGGGATGAGAAGCATCCCTTTCAAGAAAGGAGACACGTTGGGAGTCGAAATCACGATGAAGGAGCTTCTGGAGGCCGGAGTTCATTTCGGCCACCAGACGCGGCGCTGGAATCCGAAAATGAAGGAATACATTTTCGGCGAGCGCAACGGAATCCATATCATTGACCTTCAGAAAACCCTCAAGATGTTCCGCGAGGCCGCGCGCTACGTTTCCGAGCAGGCGACAGAGGGCAAGAGCGTGCTGTTCCTGGGTACGAAGCGGCAGGCGCAGGAAGCCATCGCCGAAGAGGCGCAGCGCTGCGGAATGTTCTACGTGAACCATCGCTGGCTTGGCGGCACGCTGACGAATTGGGCCACGCTGCAGAAATCGATCAAGCGACTGAAACTGCTGAAAGCGATGTCTGAAGACGGCCGCATGGCGCAGTTTTCGAAGAAGGAAGGCGCGCGGCTGGATCGCGAACTCAAACATCTTCAGCAGAACTTCGCCGGTGTCGAGAACATGACGACGCTTCCGGACGTCATGTTCGTGATCGACCCGAACACGGAAGTGATCGCCGTGCGCGAAGCGCGGCGGATGGGCATCCCGGTCGTGGCGATCGTGGACACCAATTGCGATCCGCAACTGGTCGATTGGGTCATTCCCGGTAACGACGACGCGTTGCGAGCCATTCGCCTGTTTACTTCGAAGATTTCGGATGCGGTACTCTCGGGCCGGCAGTCGTTCGAGCAGACGCAGCTCGCCGAGCAGAAGACAACCGAGGGCGAGGGCGTGGAAGAAGGCGTCGAGTACGTAGACACGAGCGCCTACGAACAGTACGAAAAGCAGGAAGGCGATTTCGTCGAAGGTGAACCGGCCGAGGCGGTCCCGACGGAGGAAGCAGCGGCAGCTCCGGCGGGCGACGACGAGAGCGTTCCCCAGTAGTTCCGGCGCGGTGGCATTTCGCGGCCGCGGGTGAGACGAGCCGATTCGAATCCAGCAAAAAGGATTGAGCACAGCGATGGCGACAGCACCGGAAACCGGGAAGGAAAATGTATCCGCACAACTCGTGAAGCAGCTCCGCGACCGCACCGGCGCGGGATTTTCGGATTGCCGCGCGGCGCTCATCGAAGCCGGCGGCGACCTCGAACAGGCCGAAATCGTCCTGCGAAAGAAGGGACAAGCTGCGGCGGCGAAGAAGGCGCAACGGGCAACGTCCGAGGGTCTCGTTGGCTGCTACATCCACGCGGGGGGAAAGATCGGCGTGCTCGTCGAAATCAACTGCGAGAGCGATTTTGTGGCGCGCACGGCCGATTTTCAGCGCCTCTGCCACGACGTGGCGATGCACATCGCTGCGCTGGACCCCCGCTTCCTGCGCCGCGAGGAAGTGACCCAGGAAATCCTCGACCGCGAGCGGGAAATCTACCGCGAACAGGCCAAGGCGACCGGCAAGCCCGAAGCCGTGGTCGAGAAGATCGTGACCGGCAAGATGGAAAAGTTCTACGAAGAGAATTGTCTCTACGAGCAGCACTTCATCAAGGACGAAGGAACCACCATCAAGGAATTGGTCGACCAAGTCATCGCGAAGCTCGGGGAAAATATCGCCATCCGCCGCTTCTCGCGGTTCAAGGTGGGCGAAACGGACGGCACTCCGTCAGCGGCGAGCCCCGAGGCGTAGCGCTATCCGGGCGCAAGCGAAATTCCCTAAAACGACAAGGCAGGTTTTCGCGTTCGGGGTGCGATCGGCGAACGGGGCCGGTCTGTGTGCCGTCTTTGGCGTGGAACTAGAATGACGCGACGAGGGCGTGCGTTCCGTCTCGCGCCGTTCCTCGAGATGGCAGCCCTCACCAGATCGTCAATTCTCTGCTAGAATGCCCGCGAGCAAGGGAGCCAAAACTGCCCGAGATGAACACCCCGACCGAGTTAGCCCAAACCTCTCAAGGGAAGCCCATTTACAAGCGGATCGTGGTGAAGCTCTCCGGTGAATCGTTTTCGGGACCGGATGCTTTCGGCATCCACGCCGAAACCATTCAGAATATCGCGCGCGAGGTGAAGCAGGTCCATGATTTGGGCGTCGAAGTGGCGCTGATCGTTGGCGGCGGAAACATTTTTCGGGGCGCTCGCCAGCAGGGGCTCGGAATCGACCGCGCCACCGGCGACTACATGGGCATGCTCGCGACCGTGCTCAACGGCTTGGCGCTGCAGGACGCGCTCGAGAAATCCGGCTGCAACACGCGGCTGATGAGCGCGATCGAAATGCACGAGGTAGCCGAACCGTTCATCCGGCGCCGCGCGGCGCGGCACCTCGAAAAGGGACGCGTGGTGATCTTCGCGGCCGGCACCGGTAATCCGTATTTTTCGACGGACACCGCGGCGGCGCTGCGAGCGATGGAGATCAAGGCGCAGGTGATCCTGAAGGCCACGCGCGTCAACGGCATTTACGACGCCGATCCGGAAAAGGTGGCGAACGCCAAGATGTTTGACCGCATCACCTATCTGGACGTGCTGCAAAAAGGACTGTCGGTGATGGATTCGACGGCCATTTCGCTGTGCATGGATAACAAGATGCCGATCGTTGTGTTCAACATGAACGTGCCGGGAAATCTGAGGCGCGTGGTGATGGGCGAGCGGGTCGGATCGACCGTAACGATGGAATGAGCCGGAGCCGGCGGAGGCGGACTTTGCCATGACCACGATTGCCACAAGTAAAGAGGCTCTCGCGCAAGCGAAGACGCGGATGGAAAAGGCCGTCGAAGACTTCCGCAAGGATCTCGCCGGCGTCCGGACGGGCCGCGCCAACGTTGCGCTGCTCGATCAGGTGCGCGTCGATTATCACGGCACGCCGATGCCTATCAATCAGCTCGGCACCTTGAGCGTTCCCGATCCGGCTATGATCGTGATCGCGCCTTGGGATCCCGGCGCAGTGCCAATGATCGATAAGGCGATTCGCACGTCCGATCTCGGGCTCAATCCCACCAATGACGGAAAGGTGGTGCGCGTGCCGATTCCGTCGCTCACCGAAGAGCGCCGCAAGGAACTCGTCAAGCACCTGCACAAAATGCTGGAAGATCATCGCACCGCAGTGCGCAATATCCGCCGCGACATCAAAGATGCCATCGAGAAAATCGAGAAGGAAAAGAAGATCAGCGAGGACGATAAGAAG
>DATLWP010000364.1:0-5634 GCA_035576265.1 Candidatus Polarisedimenticolia bacterium | reverse complement strand
GGGCCTCAATTCAAGACCATTCTGGACGCGGTTGAAGAAGCCCAGCTCAACGGCCAGATTCGTACCCGCGAGGAGGCCCTTCGCTTGGTGAAAGACACATTCAAGCCCGAGCAAACAGGTGCCTAAGCCACGCTTCGTCTTTTGGTTACGGGGCCGAAACCTTCGCTGACCTCCACAAACGGCGACAGATTTGCAATTTAGCATTTAGCGTAGTATGCTCAGTTTTTCTGATACCTGCGTGCGAAAGTAGCTACATCCTTTCGAGTGTCGCAGCATCTAAACAGGTAGGCGGCCGATGTAGTCTGTAGGATGAACTGATATCGGCCGGTTTGGATTTGGTTCGAGGGTTCAAAGTGAATAAACCAATGGTACCTGTTCCACAAGAGCTTTCCATTCTTCCCGTGCGAGACACGGTCCTTTTCCCGGGTGCTGTTATGCCCCTGCCCGTCGGCCGCGAAAGCTCCTTGGCGCTCCTGGAATCTCTCGAAGGACCCGACAAGCTGCTAGGTGTCGTCGCCCAGCTTGACGCCCGGGTGGAGGCGCCCACGGGCGCGGATCTTCACGCCGTCGGCACGATAGCAAAGGTCCACAAAATGGTGCGCATGCCCAACGGCAATGTCGTCGCCTTTCTTGAGGGGCTTGAGCGCATTCGTGTCATCGAAGTCATCGGACTTAAACCGTTCTTGCGCGCACGCGTAGAAAGAGAGCGGGACGTTGAAGATCAGCGCGATGCGGAGCTGACCGCCCTCGAGCGAAACGTTCAGGAGTTGTTCCGCGAGGTCGTGGCGCGCTCTCCGCAACTTTCCGACGATCTGCAGACCGAAGCCATGAACATCGAGTCGCCGAGTCGGCTGGCGGATTTCGTTGCCTCTACGCTGCCATCGCTAAGCACGATGGTTCGCCAGGAGATACTCGAAACGACCAGTGTCCGCAAGCGCCTTGAGATGCTGGGCGGTGAGCTCTCGAAGGAAAAGGAAGTACTTGAGCTTCGCAACAAGATTCAAGAACAGGTGCAGGAGCAGGTGAGCCAGAGTCAGCGCGAATTCCTCCTGCGCGAGCAGATGAAGGCCATTCAAAAAGAGCTGGGCGAGTCCGAAGACACTCAAACGGAGGTCGAGGAGCTCCGCAAGAAGGTCGAGGAATCGGGGATGTCCGCCGAGGCCAAGAAGGAGTGCGAACGCGAACTGAAGCGTCTCGGCAAGATGACTCCGGCTTCTGCCGAGTACATGGTTTCTCGGACCTACCTCGAGTGGATGACCTCTCTGCCGTGGAACAAGACGTCCGGCACCGGCGAAGCTCAGATCGACATCGCCAACGCTCAGGGGATTCTCGACGAAGACCACTACGACCTCGAAAAGGTGAAACAGCGCCTCCTCGATTATCTCGCGGTGAAGAAGCTGCAGCCGGGGATGAAGGGTCCGATCCTCTGCTTTGTCGGGCCACCCGGCGTGGGCAAGACGTCGCTCGGAAAATCGATTGCGCGCGCTATGGGCCGCAAATTTGTGCGCATCTCGCTGGGAGGAATGCACGACGAAGCAGAGATCCGTGGCCATCGGCGCACCTACATTGGGGCCCTGCCTGGCCAGATCATTCAAGGTATCCGGCGCGCTGAGACCATGGATCCTGTCCTGATGTTGGACGAGGTGGATAAGCTCGGCCGCGATTTCCGCGGCGATCCGGCGGCGGCGCTAATGGAGGTGCTCGACCCGGAGCAGAACTGCACGTTCCGCGACCACTACCTCGATGTGCCCTTCGACCTCTCGAAGGTTCTGTTTGTAATGACGGCCAATTGGCTCGATCCGATTCCGGAACCGCTGCGGGACCGCATGGAGATCATCGAACTCCCCGGCTACACCGAGGACGAGAAGGTCCACATCGCCAAGCGGTTCCTGATTCCTCGACAGACGAAAGAGCACGGCTTGGCGTTGGGGGAACAGATTGAGTTCACCGACGAGTCGCTGCACGACCTGATCCACCACTACACGCGCGAGGCCGGCGTTCGCAATCTCGAACGCGAAATCGCCACACTCGTGCGCAAGCAGGCGCGGCGCCTCGCTGAGGGGAAGACAGATAAACTCGTCGTAACGCTGGAGGTGATTCGCGAAGTCCTCGGCATTCCAAAATTCCGCCTCGAGAAGGAAGTCGAGGAGCGCGTCAAGCAGCCCGGCGTTTCCGTGGGCCTTGTGTGGACGCCCGTCGGAGGCGACATCGTGTTCATCGAAGCCAGCAAGATGCGCGGCGGCAAGCAATTCACGATGACAGGCCATCTCGGTGAGGTGATGCAGGAGTCCATGCGCGCCGCTCTCACCTGGGTGCGTGCGAACTCCGACCGCTACGGTATCGACCCGGACTTCTTCCGCAAGCTTGATGTGCATATTCACGTGCCGTCGGGCGCCATCCCGAAGGACGGACCGTCGGCGGGCATCGCAATGGTCACGGCGCTGGTCAGTCTTCTGACCGGACGTCCCATGCGTCCGCGCGTTGCCATGACGGGAGAAATTTCACTTTCCGGAGTCGTGCTACCTATCGGCGGGGTCAAAGAGAAAGTGCTTGGAGCCAAGCGTGCCGGCATCCGCGAAGTCATCCTGCCGTCGGAAAACGAGCCGAACGTGAAGGAAGATTTGCAGCCCGAGATGCTCGAAGACGTGCAGATTCACTTCGTGCGCACGGTCGACCAGGCCGTGGATATCGCACTCGGCAAGTTCGAGAAGTCCGTGCGCCCCGTCACGGGCGGGCCGCAGGGAGAAGAGCGTCCGATCGCCGGTCCGGTGCACTAAGCGAGGTCCGAACCGGAAAATACGGTGGGGAGGCGGGCAAGAATCGGAAGAGGCCCGGACAGAAACGTCCGGGCCTTTTCACTTGAGGGCACAGTGAATCCTTTCCTGTTGCGGCCCGCGGCACATTCGCGTACGTACTGAGTAGCCACGACGAGGACCTGTCTCGTCATGGGATTTCCGATGCCCTATCGCCCCCGAGAACTCGTCGTGCGCGCGCGAGAAGCGGCGGCGTTGCTGCTCTCGACGCTCGACCGCGACGAGATGGTCGCGCGCTTTCTCGATGTCTATGCGGCCGAGCATCGTCGCCCCGGACGCGCCGATCATCCCGCGTTCTACCGCGAACAACTCGGAAGGATTCGCCGCGAAGCGGTGCTCGCCATGGTGCTGCGCATCGAAGCGGCACTGCCGGCCCGCTTGAAAGTAAACGTCATGGTGCACAGCAGGAAGCCCCCGCGAAAAATCAAGAGGGGGAGGAAAGCCGCCAAGTCGAAGCCGAGAAGGGGGAATGTAGGGCTGGAACTTGCGATTCCATTTCTCGATCTCTTCCGCGAGGAGTTCTTCGTAGCCCTGGGACAGGCTCTCGACTGGGCGGATGACGACGCCGAGGAATTCTGGCGCGACCTGGGCCTATACGAAAAACTCAGCACCCGCGAGCCCCGGCGCCCAGCCGCACACGAAACCCGCGCCCGCGCTTCCGGTCCCTTCGTTGACCGCGTAGCGCTCCTGCTCGATCCGTCGCTGATGGAGCAGGCGCGCCGCGCCGCCGGAAAATTCGAGCTTGAGCTCCAGGTCGCCGCGGATCGCGTCCTGCGAAAGGTGTTTTCTCGCCGCCGCACGAATTGAACGGATCTGGACGCCATGTGCTGCGGCCGCCCGTCGAGGACAATGTGGAAGGGTGTTTCTGCAGTTCCGCGCAGGGACCAGGCCGTCGCTAACAGAGCAAATCGATGCTTGCCAAAATGCCCTTGTCCCACCGTTTTTTGTTATCCTCGGCTCGTGTTCTACCTCTTCTACATCCTGGTCGTGCTCCAGATTGCCGTGGGGATCTATTCGTTGTGGGACGGCTTCGAATGGTTCCGGATGGTCCGGCGGCGGCTCGCCTCGCACGCGGGTTTCTACGCTCCGGTAGCGGCGTTGATCTGCCCGTGCAAGGGCAACGAGCCGGGCCTCGAAGAAAATCTTACCGCGCTCACGCGTTTTGAATATCCAAATTACGAAATCTACTTCTCGCTCGCCACTAGCCTCGATCCAGCGCTGAAGGTCATCGAGCGCGTCAAGGCGGCGAGCCAGCGTCCTGTCCATGTTGTGATCGCAGGGCCACCGGAGGGCTGCGGTGAGAAGGTCTACAACCTGCGACGCGCTGTCGAAGCACTGCCTGAGAATTTCGAAGTCCTCGTCTTCGTCGATTCTGACGTTCGTCTGACGCGAGGCTGGCTCGGCAAGCTCGTCGCGCCTCTGCAGGATCCCCGCATCGGCGCGACGACCGCTTACCGATGGATTATCCCGAGCCGAAGCATTGGCGCGGGCGGCTTTGCCAGTGCCCTTGCATCAGCCTGGAACGCGGCCATTGCCACACTGCTGGGGCGCCCGCGCGAAAATTTCTGCTGGGGTGGAGCCACGGCGATTCGCCGGAACACGTTCGACGACGCCCGCGTCCTCGAAGCTTGGAACGGAGCCGTCAGTGATGACTTCGCCCTTACTGCTGCGCTCGGTGCAACCGGCAAGTCCATCGTCTTTTGCCCGGAGTGCCTGGCCGCTACGCCGCATGCGTGGACCGGCTCCGACCTTCTCGAGTTCACGAACCGCCAGATTCTGATCGCACGCGTCTATTCCCCTCGCCGGTGGATGATGGGTGCGCTCGCTCATCTGAGTTATTCATTTACGCTGATTTTTGCCGTGATCGCCATTTTTGTGACCATGGCGTCTGGCGATCCGTGGTTTCAGCTCGCGCTGATCACTCTCGTGATTCCCCTTCTCGCGGCAATGAAGGGTGCCCTTCGCACGATGGCGGTGAACGAGTTGCTCCCGGAATGGCGAGTCCCACTGAGCCAATGGAGTTGGGTCTGGACGGCGCTGGCTCCCCTCGTTCCTTTTCTTTTCGGCTGGAATTTTATGGTCTCCCTCTTGACCCGGCGCATTCGTTGGCGCAACGTTCGCTACGAACTCGTCTCCCCCAGCGTCACGCGCGTCTTGAAGCGCTAGCAGCTAGCGAATCGCTGTAACTTTCCCCGTATTCGGCGCGTACAAAGTAGGAGAACTCGGGTCGTCGAAATCTCGTACCGGAGGAAATGAGCATGGCCAGCCCTATAGCTCCCACGGCACAGACACCAGAACCGGAACGCGTCAGCTCCATCGGCCGCATTGTTGGGGTGTTCTTCAGCCCCAAGGCTACCTTCGAATCGATCGCCCGCCGCCCCTCGTGGCTGGCCCCGATTGTCTTGCTGTGCCTGGCGTCACTTGGCGTGGTGGCCTCCTTCAGCTACCGAGGAGGGTGGCCTAGCTTTTTCCAAAGGCAGGTCGAGAGCTCCTCGCGCTTCCAGCAAATGCCTCCGGATCAACAGCAACGAGTGCTGGCGGCACAGCTAAAATATGGGCCGCGAGTGGCCTATGCCCAAGTCGTCATAGTGCCTTTCTTGGCAGCACTGATCGTCGCCGCGGTGTTTCTCGGAGTGTTCAACATGCTGGGTGGGACGCAGCTCAAATATGCGACATCGCTAGGCATCGTGTCCCACTCCTTATTGCCCGGCCTGATTTCGGGATTGCTCGGCATTCTGGTCATTTTTCTCAAAGACCCTTCGATGGTGGATTTGCAGAACTTGGTCGCGTCGAATGCCGCCGCCTTCCTGCCGGGCGATTC
>DATLWP010000363.1:0-10425 GCA_035576265.1 Candidatus Polarisedimenticolia bacterium | reverse complement strand
ATGTTACCCAGCCGGAAACTCAATGAGAAGAGTTCCCTGCGGAAAATATCAGGCCCTTTTTCGCGATCTCAACGGTGAGTCCGTCCGGTCCGGCAGCTCTATGGCGGCGACTTCATGGTTGATGAGCCGGCTCGGATGGGGCACGTCGCAGGACGCGCCTTAGGATTTCCGGGCGGCGGGGGCGCGTTAGCCCCCACTCCGACGCGTGCTCGATTCCGCAACGGCAAAAGCCCCCGGGAAAACGTGTGGATGGATCTGGCGTCGATCATGCGGCAACTGGCCAAGCCCGGTCAGCGGCGCTCAGACGTCCTTTCCCTCTCGATCAGCCTGCCTCGTGCCATTCGTTAAGCCCCATACCGCCATGTGATAATAATCACAAGTCCATCTCGACAATTGAGTTACCTTCCGTCCGGCATTGGCTGCCCTATTTTGTCCCTTGCCGACAGCCAGGCTGCGCGCGCCGCGCGAGAGGGGCGTGGCGCGCGCCGAACGGGCCCTGGCAGCCATCGTGCGAAGGACCCGGGTTCGTCCCGCCCTCCGCGCACCGCAGTGACAAGCGTCACATTCCGCCGGCGAGAACAGTGCTAACGTGCGCCCCACAATCGGCTGCCCACCCCGACACAACCACATCGGCAGCCACTCGGAGACGCGCCGCGTTCTGCCTTAGTGCGCGGCGCACCTCCGCGCAGTCCGCGGGAGCGCCGCCACGCGAAAGGCCCTTCCTCAATAGATCTCCAGTATCGTGTCGCGGAATCACTTGTGAATCTTGCAGGCCTCTTATTTGTCCTAGGGGCGCGGCACTTGCGGTGGGATTTAGCTCGCAGGCAATTCAGGCGCCCGGCTGGCGCGCACATCTCTCAGAACAAGGTGGGACGGCGCTCGTGGCGACCCGAAGAAGCCCCTACCACTTCCCGAGAGCCAAACGAAAGGAGAGAACCTCAACGACGAGCATGGCCAGACATCCTAGCACCGCCATCGTGCCCCACAGCAGCTCGAAACGCCAATGGGCAACCAAATCCTTCATCTTCATATTCGGTCTCCTTGATTTCGATTTTACCATGCCGACTCTCTCCCTTCCGGCATGAGCGCATCAAGAATTCCGTTCCGTAGCGATACGGACCGGAGCCTAAGCGGTTCCCTACCGCGGTGTCTTGCTCATACATGCCGGCCTCACTGGGTGACTCGCGAAACCTCATCTAAATGTCCGCGAAAGTCGGGCAAGCTTTGCCTATGAGACGATTCCTGTATGGCGAGTTGCTTCTTCTAGGTCTGGTCGCCCTCGCAGCTTCAGCTCGGGGTAGAGGCGAAGCCTGTCCATATACAAGTAGATCACGGGAGTGGTGAACAGAGTCAGCATCTGGCTCACGATCAGGCCCCCGACGATGCTGATGCCCAGCGGCCGGCGCAACTCCGATCCCATTCCGCCCATGAGCGCGAGCGGCAATGCGCCCAGCAGCGCGGCCATCGTCGTCATCATGATGGGGCGGAATCGCAGCAGGCACGCCAGGTAGATCGCTTCCTTGGGAGGCTTCCCTTCCCTGCGCTCCGTGTCCAGCGCGAAATCGATCATCATGATGGCGTTTTTGTTCACGATGCCGATCAGCAGAATGATGCCGACCATCGCGATCACGCTCAGGTCCATGCGGCAAAGCAGCAGCGCCAGCGTCGCGCCCACACCGGCCGATGGGAGCGTCGAAAGGATCGTCACCGGATGGATGAAGCTTTCATACAGCATCCCGAGGACGATATAGACCGTGATCAGCGCGGCGAGAATCAACACAGGCTCGTTCGCGAGCGATGTTTGGAACGCTTGCGCGGTGCCCTGAAACGTGGCGCGCACCGACGCCGGCAGGCCGATCCGCCTCGCCGCCGCGTTGATCGCATCCACGGCGTCCCCCAGCGCGATGCCCGGCGCCAAATTGAACGAGAGCGTAACCGCCGGAAACTGCCCCTGGTGGTTCACAGCGAGCGCCGCAGTTTTCGGCTCGAATTGCGTGAATGCACCGAGCGGGACGACCGTGCCTTTCGACGAGCGCACGTAAATCGCCTTCAGCGCATCGGGATTGCGCTGGAATTCCGGCGCCACTTCCAGCACCACATGGTATTGGTTCAACTGCCCGAAAACGGTCGAGACCTGACGCTGGCCGAAGGCATCGTAAAGCGTGTTGTCGATGGTTCGCGTGTCGATTCCGAGGCGCGAGGCCGTGTCGCGGTCGATCGCCAGATGCGCCTGCAGACCCGCATCCTGTTGGTCGGTGGAGACGTCGCGCAACTCCGGAAGGGTCGCGAGCTTGTCCAGCATGCGCCGCGACCACAAATTCAAATCGGACAGGTCTGAGCTTTCGAGCGTGAACTGATACTGCGAATTGCTTCGCCGCCCACCCACGCGGATATCCTGCTGCGACTGAAGGTAAAGCGTAGCCCCAGGCACCACGGACAGTTTCTTTCGGAGCTCGTCGATCACTTGTTCGGCGCTGGCGTTTCGCTGCGCCAAAGGCTTCAGCGAAATGAACATGCGCCCCGTATTCATCGAATTGTCTCCCCCGACGAAAGACACCACGCTGCTGACGGCAGGGTCCGACATTACGATGTTGCTGAACTGATCCTGCTTCACTCGCATCGCATCGAAGGAAATATCTTGCGACGCCTGAATCGAGCCCCGGACGTTTCCGGTGTCCTGCTGGGGGAAGAAACCTTTCGGGACCACGACGAAGAGAAACAGGTTCAGGCAAACCGTCGCAATCGTGACTGCCAAGGTCGTGCGCCGATGATTCAGAACCCACTGGAGCCCGCGATCGTATCCCGCATGCAAGCTCGCGAACCCGCGTTCGCTCGTGCGATAGAACCAGTTGTGCCCTTGCTTCTGCAGGGGCTTCAAGAATCTCGAGCACAGCATGGGCGTAGCCGTGAGCGAGACCGCCAGCGACATCGCAATTGTCACGCTCAGCGTGACGGCAAATTCGCGGAAAAGCCGTCCGATGATTCCTCCCATCAGGAGAACGGGGATGAAGACGGCGATCAAGGAGGTGCTCATGGAAAGGACCGTGAATCCTATCTCCCTCGAGCCGCGCAGCGCCGCTTGCCATGGGGGTAGACCCGCCTCCTGGTACCGCGTGATGTTTTCGATCACCACGATCGCGTCGTCCACCACAAAACCGGTCGCAATCGTGAGCGCCATGAGCGAAAGATTGTCGATCGAATACCCGAGCAGATGCATCACGCCGAACGTTCCCACCAGCGACACAGGAACTGCGACGGCAGGAATCAGCGTCGCCCTCACGTTCCGCAAAAAAGCGAAAATCACGAGGATCACCAGCACCACGGTGATCAGCAGCGTGATTTGAATGTCCTCGACGGAGGCCCGAATCGTGGTCGTGCGGTCGGAGGCCACGGTCAGATTGATCGAAGCCGGAATGGAGGAGTGCACCAGCGGGAGAGCGGCGCGGACACGATCTACGGTCCCGACGATGTTGGCGCCCGGCTGCCGAAAAACGATGATCAGGACGCACGGCTGGCCGTTTTGAAGTCCTGCAACGAGGGTGTTTTCGACGGCGTCCCGCACGGTTGCGATGTTCCCCAACCGCACGGGAGCCCCGTTGCGGTACGCGATGATCAAGGAGCGATACTGATCCGCGTCATAGAGTTGATCGTTGGCCGCGAGCGTCCACCGCACGAGATTGTTCGAGACGGCTCCCTTCGGCGCGTTGGCATTCACCTGCCCGAGGGCGGCCCGCATATCCTCGAGGCCGATGCCGTAGTTCGCCAGGACCGACGGATTCAGCTCGATGCGCACGGCGGGCCGAGCGCTGCCGCTGACCCGCACCTGCCCGACGCCGGTGATCTGCGAGACCTTCTGTGCAATGACCGAGTCGGAGATATCGTAAAGGCGGCTCAGGGGCAGCACGGCTGACTTCACCGCCAGAATCATGATGGGCGAGTCAGCAGGATTGATTTTCCTGTAACGGGGTAGGCTTGGAAGATTTGCGGGCAACTGGCCGGCGGCGGCATTGATGGCGGCCTGAACGTCACGGGCGGCCGCGTCGATATTGCGATCCAGATCGAATTGCAGCGTGATCGACGTGACGCCGGCCATGCTGGACGACGTCATTTCGGTGACTCCCGCGATACGGCCGAACTGCCGCTCCAGCGGCGTGGCCACAGCCGAGGCCATTGTCGCGGGATTGGCGCCGGGCAGGTTGGCCTCCACCGAGATGGTGGGAAATTCCACTTGCGGCAGCGGCGCCACCGGAAGAAAGCGGTACGCAATGGCGCCCGTCAGCAGAATCCCAACCGTTAGCAGCGACGTGCCGATCGGTCGTCGAATAAAGGGCGCGGAGATATTCATGTGCGTCGCCGTCGGTACTCGTCAAACGCCGTCAATCGGCTGTGGCCTCCGACTCGGCCGGATTGCCGATGCGGTACCGCTGCAGCCTCCTCGCGAGCCGGTCGAATGCAAGGTAGACCACCGGGGTCGTGTAGAGGGTGAGGATCTGGCTGATCAGCAAGCCGCCGATGATGCTGATGCCGAGCGGGCGTCGCAGCTCCGAACCCGTCCCCGTACCGAGCGCGAGCGGTACGCCGCCGAGAAGCGCGGCCATCGTCGTCATGATGATCGGCCGAAAGCGCAGCAAGCAGGCCTGGTAGATCGCTTCCTGCGGTGACTTCCCATCCTTTCGTTCCGCATCGAGCGCAAAGTCGATCATCATAATGGCGTTTTTCTGCACGATGCCGATCAGAAGAATGATGCCAATCAGCGCGATCACGCTGAACTCCGTCCGGCAGACCAGCAGCGCCAAAAGCGCGCCCACGCCGGCCGAGGGCAGCGTCGACAGAATCGTGACGGGGTGGATATAACTCTCGTAGAGGACCCCCAGAACGATGTAGACGGTCACGACGGCCGCGAGAATCAGCAGCGGCTCGTTCGAAAGTGAAGACTGAAACACCTGCGCCATCCCCTGAAAGCTCGGATGAACCGAGGCTGGCAGCCCGATTTGCCGCGCCGCCGCTTTGATGGCATCCACCGCATCCCCCAGCGAAGCGCCGGGCGCGAGATTGAAGGAGAGCGTCACGGCGGCAAACTGCCCGAGGTGATTGACCGCAAGGGGCGTGGAGGTCTGCTCGAAATGAGTGAAAGCGGCCAGCGGCACGGGAACGCCGTTTGAGGACCGCACGTAGATATGCTGCAGCGCGTCCGGATTCTGGCGAAAGCGGGGCTGCACCTCGAGCACAACGTGATACTGGTTCAACTGCGTGAACATCGTGGAAATCTGCCGCTGGCCGAACGCGTCGTAGAGAGTGTTGTCGATCGCCGCCGGCAAGACTCCAAGACGGGAGGCGGTGTCCCGGTCGATCTCCAGGTTTGCTTGCAGGCCGTGGTTCTGCTGGTCGGTCGCGACGTCACGCAACTGCGGCAGCGTCTTCAGCTTGGCGGCGAGCCGCGGAGCCCATCGCGAGAGCTCCTCCGCGTCGGCGTCCTCGATCGAGTATTGGTATTGCGTGCGGCTGACGCGGTTTTCGACCGTCAAATCCTGTACCGGCTGCATGAACAGCGTGATGCCATCCACCTTTGCCAGCTTCGGCTGCAAGCGACGGATGATCTCCGAAGCGGTCGCTTTGCGCTCTTCGCGCGGCTTGAGGTTGATCTGGATGCGGCCGCTGTTGGGCGTCATGTTCGTGCCGTCGACGCCTATAAACGAGGACAAGCTGACTACGTCGGGATCTTTCAGAATGACGGCACCAAGCGCCTGCTGGCGCTCGGCCATCGCCGGAAAGGACACCGACTGCGGAGCATCGGACACGCCGAGGATCACGCCCGTATCCTGCACCGGAAAGAAACCCTTGGGAATGTAGTAGTAGAGGAGGATGGTCAGCACCAGAGTGCCAACGGTGACGCCCAGCGTCGCAGGCTGGTACCGCAGCACCACCTGCAGCGTACGCCCGTACGCAGCGATGAGCCGGTCGAAAAAGCGCTGCGAGGCCCGGTAGAAGCGGCTTTGCCGTGACAGCGCCCGATGGTGCAACAACTTCGCGCACATCATGGGCGTGAGTGTCAGGGAAACGAATGCGGAGACAAGAATCGTCACGCCCAGAGTGACCGCAAATTCGCGGAACAGCCGGCCCACTATCTCGCCCATAAAAAGAAGCGGAATCAGAACGGCGATCAGAGAGACCGTCAGCGACAGAATCGTGAAGCCGATCTGCTCGGAGCCTTTCAAGGCCGCCGCGAGCGGCGAATCCCCTGCTTCGATGAAGCGGGCGATGTTTTCGATCATCACGATGGCGTCGTCCACCACAAAGCCGGTCGAAATCGTGAGCGCCATCAGCGAGAGGTTGTCCAGGCTATAGCCCGCCAAGTACATCACGCCAAAAGTGCCAACGATCGAGAGTGGAACCGCGACGCTCGGGATAATCGTCGCCGCGGCGCTGCGCAGAAACAGGAACATGACCATCACGACCAGCGCGACGGTGAGCATCAGCTCGAATTGAACATCTTTGACGGAAGCCCGGATGGTGGTTGTCCGATCGGTAAGAGTAGTCACCTCAATCGACGAGGGCAGCGATGCCTGCAAACGCGGAAGCAGATCCTTGACGCGGTCTGCAACGCCGATGATGTTTGTGCCCGGCTGGCGCTGGATATTGAGGATTACGGCGGGCTTCGTGTTCATCCAGGCGGCCTGCTCGTTGTTCTCCGCGCCGTCGACGACATCGGCCACGTCCGAGAGCCGCACCGGCGCGCCATTCTTGTAGGCGATAATCAGAGGCCGGTAGCTTTCGCTCGAGAGAAGCTGGTCGTTCGCTTCGATGGTGAACGACTGGCGTGGCCCGTTCAAATTGCCCTTGGCCTGATCGACGTTTGCCGTTCCCAACGCGACGCGGAGGTCTTCCAGGCTTAGCCCGTAGGAGGCCAGCGCCGTCGGATTCGCGCGCACGCGCACGGCTGGTTTCTGGCCGCCGCTGATCGTTACGAGGCCCACGCCTGACATCTGCGAAATTTTCTGCGCCAGATTCGTATCTGCGTAGTCCTCGACCTTTTGGAGAGGCAGCGTGTCCGATGTCAGAGCGAGTGTCAGGATGGGTGTATCGGCGGGATTCACCTTGCTGTAGATGGGCGGGTTCGGCAGGTCGCGCGGCAGATAGGTGGTGGCGGCGTTGATCGCGGCCTGTACCTCCTGCTCGGCTACGTCGATGTCCTCTTTCAAATCGAACTGCAGCGTGATGAGCGAGCCGCCGTACGAACTCGTCGACGTCATTTGGATCAGGCCCGGAACCTGGCCAAAGTGGCGCTCGAGCGGTGTCGTCACAGACGACGCCATCACGTCCGGGCTGGCACCCGGATAGAACGTCAGGACGCGTATCGTCGGGTAGTCCACCTGCGGCAGTGCCGAGACCGGAAGCTGGAGATAGGCAACGGCCCCCGCCAGAAGAACGCCCACCATCAAGAGGGACGTCGCAATCGGACGGAGAATGAACGGCCTGGAGGGGCTCACGGCTGAAGTTCCGGCGGCGGATTCGTAGCGGGAGCGGGACTCGAGCCGGCCGGGTGCACGGTGACGGCCGCGCCCGAGTGGAGTTTGTCTTGACCGTCGACGACGATCTTATTCCCCTCCTCCAGGCCCTCGCGGATCACGGAAACATTGCCTTCACTAAATTCCACCTGGACCGGTCGAACCACCGCCTTGTTGTCGGATCCCACCGCATAAACGAACGATCCCTGGCTGCCCTTCTGAATTGCGGCGGACGGGATGACGATCGCATCTTTGCGCACAGTGAGGAACAATCGCACGTTCACGAACTGGTTCGGCCACAGAGAGAGGCCCTGATTGTCGAATTGGGCCTTCAGCTTGATGGTTCCGGTGGTCTGGTCGATTTGGTTGTCGATCGTCAGCAGCCGGCCGCTCGCGATCTTCGTATTGTTGTCGCGGCCGTAAGCCTCTACCGAAAGCTGCTTGTTTCTCATTTCCGCGACCACTTGCGGCAAGTCGTCCTCCGGGAGCGTGAAAATCACCGCGATCGGCCTGACCTGCGTAATCACCGCGATCCCTGTCGCATCCGTGGGGTGAACGATATTGCCGGAATCGACTTGGCGAAGTCCCACGCGCCCGTCGATGGGCGCCGTGATGCGGCAGTAGGTCAATTGCAGCTTTTCGTTGTCGATTTGCGCCTTGTCGGACTGAATCGCCCCGTCGAATTGTCCGACGGTCGCTTGCTGGGAATCGAACTGCTGACGCGGGATCACTCCCTGCTGCCACAACTGCCGGTAGCGGTCGAGGTTGGCCTTCGCGTCATTCAGCGACGCCGTGTCTTTCGCGAGCTGTCCTTGGGCTTGATCGAGCGCAACTTGATAAGGCCGCGGGTCAATTTCCGCGAGCAAGTCGCCGGCATGAACAAATTGCCCCTCCCGGAAATGAATCTTCATGATCTGCCCTTCGACGCGGGGACGCACGGTCACAGTGTTGAACGCCGTCACCGATCCCAGGCCGGTCAGGTAGTAGGGCATGTCCTGCTTGTGGACAGTGGTCGCGCCGACGGAGATGGGCTGGTCGCCGCTCTGATCCATCGAAGCCAATGGTGAACTCGATCGCATCCTGAAGAGCACCACGCCGCCGACGATCAGCAGGATTACGAAAATCCACACCCAAAGATGTCCCTTGCGCGCTCCGGGTTCCCCGAGCGGATCGCCTGGCGGCTGTACGTCCGTGTTCGGCACTTCCGATCCAGACATATCGGTTCCCTCGGACTGTATCTTTTCACATTCTTGGACGTTAGGAAATCTTTCGCGGATACACTCGAGCTTGACGCAATTTGGTTGATTTTGGCGCGCCCGCCTGAGTGATCGAACGCCCATGTTCCGCGGAGCCCTAGGGCCCTTCCAACTTGTTTCGGCGAACCTGGTTGCCAGCCGAATGTCCCTTTTGCCCGCGACCCAAATCGAAATTCGGCGAGAAGCGCTCGAACGGCCCTAGTTGCTGGGCCGCCAATCGCGCCAGAAGTTGTCTTGACCGAGAGGTGCCGGTCGAGTAGGATGGGGCCATGGATCACGGCACCCACGCGCGGAGTTTTGTGGCGTGTTGTTGTACTGCCACGGCTGGCGCGGGTGTGCGATCCGAATAGTTTAACCAGAGCTGAATTCGGATTGAAAGAGCCCGCTAGCCGGCGCCGAGCCTGGCAAGCGGGTTTTTTGTTTTTCAGGCAAGAGTCTTAGCCACATAACAGATCAGACCTTCGGAGAAATCATTGAGCGGCAGTGAACCGAGTTCGCCCATCAAAGAGACCGCGGCCCAGCGAACGGAGCGCTTGAAGCGCGAGAAAAACCCCTGGGAGGCGCTCGAAGAGATTCGCGAGTTTGCCCGCAAAGGCCGCGATTCGATTCCGGACCACTGGAGCCTCTACTTCAGGTGGTGGGGAATCTACACGCAGGGCGACGGCGCAGGCGCCGTCGGCGGCCAGGGCGGCGAAGGGAAATCCACGCCATACTTCATGATGCGCATCGCCCTGCCCAACGGCCTGCTGCGTTCGAATCAGCTCCGCCTCATCGCGGACCTGGCGGAGCGCCATGCCCGCGGCGTGGCGGATATCACCGTCCGACAGAACATTCAGCTCCACTGGCTTACGATCGAGTCGATCCCGGAAGTAATCGACGCGCTGGCCGCTGCGGGATTATCGAGCAAGGGCGCCTGCGGAGACGTGGTTCGCAATGTCACCGGCTGCCCGCTGGCCGGCGTGGCCGCCGACGAACTCTACGATGCGTCTTCATTCGTGCTCGAGACCGCAGGCCTTCTGCGAGGCAACTCGGAATTCTACGATCTGCCGCGGAAATTCAAGATCTGCATCACGGGATGCCCCGTCTGGTGCTCTTACCCGGAGATCAACGACATCGGCCTCACCGCGATCGAGCGCACGCGGCACGGGAAGCGGGAGGTCGGCTTCTCGGTGCGCGTGGGAGGCGGGCTCTCGACCGAGCCTCATCTGGCGGCGCGTCTCGATGCGTTTGTCCACCCTGAGCAGGTCGTACCCGTGGCTCGCTCGATCACCGAAATCTTTCGCGAGGCGAACATCCTGCGCGAAAACCGCAAACGGGCGCGCATGAAATACCTGTTCACGCATTTCGGTTGGACGCCAGAGAGCTTTCTGCGTGAACTCAACCATCGCCTTGGGTTCGAACTCGAGCCCGCAGCCGATGAAGTTCCTCCCTCCGACGTCTTCCGCGACCATGCCGGAATTCATCCCCAGAAGAAGGACAGGCTCTGCTACGTGGGCGCATACGTTCTGCGCGGGCGAATCACCCCGGAACAGATGCGGGCTGCCGCCGATCTTGCCGAACGTTACGGAAGCGGCGAGCTGCGCGCCACGAACATGCAGAATCTGATCGTCGTCAACGTCCCGAAGGCCAAGGCCGAAACTCTGGCGCGGGAGCTGGATGCTTCC
>DATLWP010000362.1:0-1919 GCA_035576265.1 Candidatus Polarisedimenticolia bacterium | reverse complement strand
CGCAGTACGAAAAGCCCAAGCGCTTCGCGCTGCTCGAGGAGGATTTCACGCACGCGAACGGCCAGACGACGTACACGTTGAAACTGAAGCGGAGAGTGATCGAGGAACGCTACCACGACGTCATCCAACGGCTTTACGCAGACGTGGAAGAGCCGCGGCCGCAGCGGGCGGGGTGAGCTACCGACATCGAGAAATCGGCGCCGGATAGTAGAATGGGAGTGGAGACCTTTATCATGACCGACCAATTGGTGATAGCGGGACGGGCATTCGGCTCGCGGCTGATCGTGGGGACGGGAAAGTATCGCACCTTTCAGGAAATGGCGCGGGCGCACGCGGCGTCGGGCGCGGAGATGGTGACCGTCGCCGTGCGGCGCGTGAATCTGACTGACCGGACGAAGGAATCGCTGCTCGACTACATTGACCGCAAGAAATTCTTCATCCTCCCGAACACGGCGGGGTGCTACACGGCGGATGAAGCGATCCGCGCGGCGCGGCTGGGGCGCGAGGTTGGGCTTTCGGAGTGGGTGAAGCTCGAAGTGATCGGCGACGAAAAGACGCTCTTCCCTGAAACCGAGGAGCTGATCCGCGCGACGAAGACGCTAGTGAAGGAAGGCTTCATCGTGCTGCCCTACACGAGCGACGACCTGATCGTGGCGCGCAAGCTGATCGACGCAGGAGCCTCGGCAGTGATGCCGCTCGGCGCGCCCATCGGGTCGGGCATGGGCATTCAAAATCATGCGAACCTTCGCATTCTGCGCGAACGGATTACGGAAGTGCCGCTGATCGTAGACGCAGGCGTGGGCACGGCCTCCGATGCCACGGTCGCCATGGAGTTGGGCGCGGACGGCGTGCTGATGAACACGGCCATTGCCGGCGCGCAGGACGCGGTGCTCATGGCGGAGGCGATGCGCGCCGCGGTCGAGGCGGGCCGGAAGGCGTTCCTCGCCGGGCGAATCGAGAAGAAGCTGTACGCCACGGCGTCGAGCCCGCTTACGGGTGTCGTGCGGTAGATTACGATTCACGCGCAAGTCATCAGCGGAACAACACGTGCCAGGAGATGTCCACTAGCGCGTGGATAAGCACGCCCGGAACGAGCGAACCGGTCTTCATCCACGCGCGGCCGTAAAACAATCCCGCAATTGTGGCCAGGAGCACGTACTTCCAGTTGGGATAGGGCGCGTGGAAGATGTGCGAAAGGCCGAAGATCACCGATGCCACGATCAGGCCTGCCCACGGATTCTTCATCGTTTTTGAGAGCAAATTTTGCAACAAGCCTCGAAACAGAAATTCCTCGGGCCACGCCGTAAAAAACAAGATTCCAATCGCCGAGAAGGGCAGGGAACGCACGCGCGCAAGCGACGGCTCCCACGTGAGAAAACCAATCTTCATCCCAAGCGGGATGGCGATGGCCGCATACACCACGAAGAGAAACCCGAAATTCCAGGCGAACCCGCGCCTCCATTCGATGGCATAGCCGGCGCCATCGAGCCGGCGGAGAAGCACGAAGGCCGCCACGCCGGTGCTGAGAGCCATCAGAATCGTCAAGGTGTGCGTCAACGGTGGCGGATAGGGGAATAGGCGGTACATCCAGCGGAATTCGACCGGCAGCCAAATCAGCAGCACCGCGGCGTAGTCCTGCCAAGTGCCGGGCGGCTTGCCCGTGCTGCTGGCAACGAGAAGCGCAGGAAGCACGGCGTAGGCCGCGCCGGCGAGCATCAATCGCCAATCGGGGCTCACGGCGAACGAGTAGATCAGGAGCGCGAAGAGAGGGACCAGCGGGGCGAGGATGCCGCCCCAGGCTCCGAGCAGCCGCCGGGTGCGATCTAGGACGCGCGGCGACGCAAGCGATAGCTCGAACCCAAAGAGCACTGCGGCGACGCCGAGCGCCGCAGTGCTCTTTGGGTTCGAGCTATCGCTTG
>DATLWP010000361.1:0-5541 GCA_035576265.1 Candidatus Polarisedimenticolia bacterium | reverse complement strand
CACGGAACCATCTCATTGATCACCCTATTCGAAGCCGAGAATCCCGAGCGATCGAGGGTCCCTCTGATCGTCGGCTACGGATTGGCTCTCGTGTGCCTGGTCTGGGTTTTGCGCGACTTTCACATTGTGAGCTTTCTGCACGAATTGGCCAATGTGAACTGGAAATGGGTAGTGCTGGGAATGGCTTTCGATGTGGTCAGTTACGCGGTGCAGGCGCTGCGTTGGAAGCTGCTGCTGACTCCGTTCGGCAAGGTGCATCTGAACCGCTCGATTCGAGCGGTGTTTGCCGGATTGTTCGCCAACCTCGTGTTTCCCTTGCGTCCCGGCGAATTCCTGCGCAGCTACGTTATTTCCAGTTCCGAAGGAATCACGCTCGGGCGTGTGCTCGGGTCGGTCGGCGTCGAGCGCTTTGTGGACCTGGTTATCGCCACGGCATCTCTGGCCGTAGTCTCCCTCGTAGTGGCGTTGCCGCGGCGGTTCGAACGCGTAGCGGACACGCTTGGCATCATTACGCTCGTCCTGCTGACAATTATCGTGTCTTTGGTTTTGTATCTGGAAATCAAGCTCGGGAACGATCCCGTGCCGGAGCCGGGACGCCGCCGACTGTCGGGAAAAGTCATGGCCGTGCTGACGGATTTGCACGCCATCGGCACCGCTCCGACGTTCTATCCCGCCGTCCTGGCGTCGTTGTTGATGCCGTTCTGCCAGGTTCTCGCGTTGTGGGCGATGATGCGCTCGTATGGCTTGCACCTGTCGTTGCTGGCGGCCGTGGTCGTGCTGCTGGTGATCAACATCGGAGTGTCGCTTCCCAACGCACCCGCCAACTTCGGCTCGTATCAGTTCTTCTGCGTGGTCGGTTTGAATGTATTCCAGGTCGAAAAGACCACGGCCACAGGATTTTCGTTTTTCGCGTTTATTGCACTCACCTTTCCCTTCATCTTTCTCGGCTTCGCAGCTCTGTTGCGCAGCGGGTTGTCGCTCCGCTCGATGCGAGAAAAGGTTATCGGCGGAGTTACGAAGCCCCTCAAGCCAAACGCGCCAAACTGAAGCAGCCTTCGAATCCCCCGTCGTAATCATCGGCACATCTGCTCGATTTCGTTTTGAGAGCCACGATCTCTCCGTTATATAGTGGATGCTTCCACCAGCGCGCCGGAGAAATTGCGGCAGTGGCCCGTAGGAAACAGTGCGGCAAGGGCCGGCTTTCCCGCTGCGCTTGCGGTACGCGAGGAAAACGAAACCTTCATGCCTCCGGACATCCAGAAGCATCTCGAGCGGGCGCGGCGCGCCCTGGAGAAAAACAAGCTGCGGGATGCCGTGGCCGAATACCAGGCCGTCATCCACGAGGTTCCGTCCCATCAGGAAGCCCTGCAGTCGCTGGCAGATCTCCACACGCGGCTCAACGAACCAGCGCTCGCCGCCCAATACTACGGCGCTCAGTTCGACAGGCTCCTCGAAATTGGCGACGCCGCGAAGGCGTCCGCAATCTTCACCCGTTTCCTTCGGTCTGTGCCGCAACCTCCGGACCGGCTCATGCGCTATGGCAGCATCTTGCAGAAGCAAAATCGTACTTCGGAAGCGGTCGAGCAGTTTGCCGCCGCCGCCGAACTCTTCCTGCAGCAGAAGCGCGATATCGAGGCGCTCGCATGCTACGAGAGTATGGCTCTGCTGGACCCCGAAAACCCTCCGCGGCACGTCGCCCTGGCTGAACTTGCGGAGCGACTGCGCCACGCGGACCTCGCTGCGCGAAGCTTTCTTCGCGCGGGACAGTTGACCCAGGCACGCGGCGCTCTCGATGAGGCGATCGAGTATTTCGAGCGGGCCCACCGGCTCGTGCCGAACGACCGCTCCGGCGCCCTGCTCCTCGCGGAGGCCAAACTCCTCAAGGACGATGCCGAGGGCGCGGTGGCTCTTCTCGAACCTTTTTCGTCCGGTGAGAAGGACGCGACATTCCTTGCGCTTTTCGGCGAAAGCCTCCTGCGCGCGGGACGCCTCGACAGCGCCCGGGAAGTATTCGACACTTACCACAAACAGAAGCCGGGCGGATTCGAAAAGCTTTTCGAACTGACCGGAGCCTACATTCGTGCCGGCGAGGAGACCAAGGCGGCTGCCTTGCTTAGGCAAACGAAAGACTGGATGCGCGCCGCTCGCAAGGAGATGGAGCTTTCGGCCCAGATGGACAGTCTTGCCGCTGCCTATCCCGCCTCGTTGCCGCTTGCTGAAGCAATTGCGCGGAACTACGAAGAGCTGAACCGCGAAACAAAATATTTTGATGCGCTGGTGCGGCTCTTCGATCTTTACTCCCTCGCGGGGCGTATGAAAGAAGCCTGCGAAGCGCTCGACCGTCTCGTGGACATCGATCCATACGACTACCGCAATCAGGAGCGCATCGCGCAGCTCGAAGGGAAAGTGGACCCCGCTTTCCTGCGGAATATCCTCTCCCGAGCGGCCAAGGCCGCGACCGTATCAACTCGCGATGACGGATTTGCCGGTGTCGATTTGGGCGCAAGTGCGGGTCCTGTCACCGAAGAATCTCGCGCACAGCACGCGCTCGATGATCTGATCGTGCAGGTGGAAATCTTTCTTCAGTATTCGCTCCAGGCAAAAGCGGTCGAGCGCCTCACGCGCATCGCGGAACTGTTTCCAGGTGAAGAAGCCAGGAACGAACGCTTGCGCGCGCTTTACGAGCGCGCCAACTGGTGGCCACAAGGTGCGCCACCGAAGGCGGTGCCCGTATCTGCTCCGGCTGCGCCGCTACCTGCGCAATCCTCTGCTACGGGAGCTGCGGAATCGCTCCAGGTAGTGGCGCCCACCGCAGCCGAAACACATCGGGATCTTGCCGCCATCGCCGAAATCAACCGCTTGATGTACCGGCAGCCTACTCCGCGCGAGGCGTTGGCCACGACTGCAGCCGAGATCGGAAAGCATCTGGGCGTCACGCGCTGTCTGGTGGCGATGGGAGCGAGCGGCGAGGGGGAGCAACTCGCGGCGGAATATTCCGCACCTGGCGTTCCGGCGCTCGGTGCGTCGCGCATTTCATCGATCATTGCGCTGATTTCGAAGGTTTCTCCCGATCCTCTCGGCGGAATTCAGCTGCAAGCGTCTGGCACGCCGGGCCTGCGTGATTTGGGTCTGGAGTCTGCGCTGGCGGTCGCTCTCACGGACAAAGAGACCCAGCTTTCTTCCGGCGCGCTGCTGGTGGGAGACGAGGGCGCGCGAAAATGGAAGCCGAATGAGAGCTTCTTTCTCCAGGCCGTCGGCGATCAGCTCGTGCTTTCGCTGAATCATACGCGGTTGCGCTCGCTGGTTCGTTCGCTGGCTGTGGCCGATGAAAAAACGGGCTTTCTGAACCGCGGGGCCTACATTGATTGCCTGCTCGGCGAGTCGAACCGTGCGCGTGCGCAGGGCACCCCGCTTTCGCTCGTGGTTCTGCAGATCGATCGCGGCGGCGAATTGCTGCGGCAGCACGGCGACACCGCGGTCGAGCAATACGTAGAGCAACTGGCGCGCGCCCTCTCGTCGTCCATTCGGCAGACCGATATCGCCGTGAAATACACGGCCTGGTCGCTGGTCTTCATCTTGCCCGACACGTCGCTTGAAAGCGCTCGCGCGCTCGCGGAAAAGCTTCGCCGGATCGCCGCCAACGTTAAACCGGCCTGGAAAGCGCAGGAATTGACGGTGAGTGCCGTCGTGGCGGAGGCGTCCTCACGCCCGAGCGACGAAATCGAAGATCGCGTCACCGAGTGGATCAACCGCGCGGAGTCGGGACTCGATGAGGCGCGCCAGCGCGGCGGCGACGCTCTCATCCCGCTTGCAACCCCATAACATCATGCGAGAATGGCGCGTGCGGAACCCCGTCCCCACGCCCGGAGGACCGGGCGGCGGGCATTGCTGAGTGGCTTAGCCACGGCAGCCAAATCGTAGGTGCGACTGGATGGCTAAAGCAGAAACGGCGAGTACGGTGCGCGGCGAACTGAGTGCGGCCGGGCTGCGTTTCGGCATCGTTGTCAGCCAGTTTAATCGCTTCATCACGGATCGGCTGCTCGCTGGAGCGCTCGATGCCCTGGAGCGCGCCGGAGCAGGCAAAGCGCAGATTGAAATCGTGCGCGTGCCGGGATCGTTCGAAATCCCGCTCGCCGCGAAACAGCTCGCCTCGACCGGCCGCGTCGATTCGATCATCTGCATCGGCTGCATCCTGCGGGGAGACACATCGCACTACGACTATGTCGCTTCGGAAGCCGCCCGCGGCATCCAGCTCGCGCAGCTCGATACGGGAGTGCCGATGGCGTTTTGCGTGCTCACTTGCGACACGCTCGAACAGGCCATCGACCGCGCCGGCCTCAAGAGTGGCAACAAGGGCTTCGACGCAGGACTCGGCGCGATCGAGATGGCTCACCTGTCGCGCAAGTTGACGAAGAATTCCCCGCGCTCCCGCCGCCGCGCGCCGCGCCGATAGCATGACCCTCCGGCGCAAGTCGCGCGAGTTCGCACTCCAGATGCTCTTCGAATGGGATATGACGCGCCAGGAGCCCGGGCGAGTCGAAAGGCACTTCTGGAAGTCGGCGCGCGCAGCAGACGAAACCCGCAAATTCGCGAATCAACTTTTCGAAGGCGCCGTCGCCGAGGCCGCGTCGACCGATCAGATGGTCGAAAAACTCGCGGAAAATTGGCGCCTCGATCGTCTCGCGGCGGTGGACCGGAGCATCCTGCGCCTGGCCATCTATGAACTCCGCTTCGGCACGGCCCCTCCAAAAGTCGCGATCGACGAGGCCCTCGAACTCGCGAAAAAATTCTCCTCCGCGGAAGCACCTGCCTTTCTGAATGGCATCCTGGACGCCGCGTTGAAAAGCCTCGAGGCCTAGCCGTCTGTAACCCTGTAGGAAAGTCTTACTTCTTGCGCCACCGTGATTCCGGGCCGAATGCGCCCGTCACATGCTTCCCTGGCATCCAGCCGCGACGTGCCGAAAGTCCTCCGAAACTTTCCGACGCCGCTCGTGTTCCATCGAGAGAAGCGAAACCAGCCTCGACTATAAGTCAGGAGGAACCACATGAAGCTCTCAACGATGATCCGACATGGTCTTACGGCAGCGGCGCTGTCCGGGTTGTTGGCGACCGGGGCTTGGGCGCAAGGCCTTCCCGGCGCGGCACGAACCAGGGATCAGCGGCAGGATCGCAGGGACCTCCGACAAGACCGCCGCGACCGGTTTGACGACAACCGCGATATCCGCCACGATACTCGCGACCTCCGCGGCGACAGAATGGATATGCGGCAGGATGCACGGCGGCTGCACCGAAGCAACCTGCTATACGGCAGGAACAGCTTTCGATCGCGAGCCCTGCGCCGAGATCTGCGGAGCGATCACCGCGACTTCCGCCACGACCGCGTAGACCGGATGCGCGATGTCCACGACCGCAACCGCGACCGGCGTGACGTCCGGCGCGACCGGCGCGATCTCTATCGCGATCGCCGCCGGTAGTCTAAAGCTCTGAACTCTTCGGACAGGCCGGCTCGCTCGAGCCGGCCTGTTTCGTTCCCGGATTTCT
>DATLWP010000360.1:0-1947 GCA_035576265.1 Candidatus Polarisedimenticolia bacterium | reverse complement strand
GGCCTGAGTGCCGGGGGTTGGAGGTGGGACGGTAGGCTTAAGCGCCTGTGCAGAAATTAATTCCGATTTTCGCTCGGCAAAATCGTGTAGTTCCAAGTGGGCAGGAAGGCGTGTGAATCGAGATTGATGCTCTTGAGTTGGAGGTCTGAGATCTTGCGATCGGTCGGGTAGTTTTTGCGGATCAGTCGGCTTCGGACGTGGAGGCCGGTTTGCGTAGTCGTGGAAGCGATCAGATCGAGCATGGTCTCGTAGCTGTCCAACGGTTGCCCTGCCCACTGTTTGCTGATTTCACTGAAGAGACGGTGTTCGATCGGATTCCATTTGGAGGCCCCCGTGGGGAAATGACTGACGGTGATGGTCAGACCAAAGGGATCGGCGACCTGCTGCTGCAAGGCCCATTTCCACATCCGCACGCGGGCTCCATTACTCCCCCCGCTGTCGGCCAAAATGAAGAGATGCGACGCCTCCGGATAATCCTTGGATCCGGAATGGCGCCACCAGCGCGCAATATTCTCGGCGGCGAATTGGGGCGTGTCGTGCGAGGTGCCGACAAACACCCAACCACCATTGCGCACCAGATCATACACCCCGAAGGGGATCGCCATCCCGAGGCCCTGCGAACGAAAGTCATGGTCATTCACCGGGGTGGCCCTTTGACTCCACACGCGGCCCGGATTCTTGAACTGGCCGATCAACTCTTTCTTTTTGGTATCGATGCTGATGATCGGCAATCCGCGCTGGAGGAACTGTTTCTTTTCCTCGGCGATATAGAGGAACTGCTCATTCCGTTCGGGGCCACTGCGGGAGAGGCTCTTGAGGTTGGCATGCAGTCCATAGCCCAAGCAGGCTAACAGGCGGCGCACGGTGTTCGGACTCACGAGAATATCCAGTTGGGCCAGTTCCGCGCAGATCTGCCGTAATCGCTTGCCCGTCCAGCACCGGCGTCGGCCCATGGGATCGCCGGCGGTGTCGTCCTGCAGCAAGGCGCTCAGTCGGCTCAAGAGGTCGGGCGTTTTTTTTCGGCCCGGGGACGCCCCCCTCCTGCTCGACGGATGCGCTCGTGTTGCACCTCACCGGCCAACAGCTCGCGTCGACCGCGCGCCACGGTGGTGACGTCCAACCCCAACCGCTCGGCCATCCAACGGTCGCCGCCGTGACCGCGCTGGAAGCTTTCCAAGCCGGCGTAAAGCCGGCGCTGCTGCTCGTCGAGCAAGCTGTAGAACAGGGCGATGGCGGCCTGCAATTGCTCCTCTTGGGGGTCGCGCGCTTGGGCCTGCGCTTGCCGGGCGGCCCACTGTTCCTGGCGGCGAACCCGATCCGGCGCGGTGTAGAAATACAGCGATCCGATGGATTGGCGGTCCAGGCGGTGATCGTTCACCAACTGACGCAGAGCGTCTTTGACCGAGACATGCAGCACGGCCTCCAACTCATGGGCAAAGTAGCCTGCGGGAGCCTCACTCACCAACGTTTGGGCGGTCGCCAGCAGCGTGCCCTGCCGGGAAAACCACGCGCTGCGACAGCTCCAGAGCCCGTGTTCATCGAAGCGCGCGATGGAATCCAACGTATAAAAGGCACCGCGATGGGAGTAGCTGGTGCGATAGGGGGGCAGTTGCGCCAGCTTGCGGAAGACGGTTTGATCGACGTCGGTGCCCAAGGCGGTTTTCATTTCGGGCATGGTGACGGCGTGGAGCCGATCAAAGAGCGCCCGCAGCGGTTCGAGGACGAATCGAATCGTTTTCATAATGTCAGAATACCGCTTGGCTACCCTTCCGCAAGCGTTTTTCTGACATTATTGCGCATCGAGTTTGAGAACGGACAAGATCGCTCGAAAGCTTAACAACATGAGATTTCGTGCGTCCGGGTCGCACTCCTGTAGGCGTCAATCGCACCCGGATAATGTCTTGTTTGCGCGAATACAATATGGACTTGTTTTTGCACAAACCCTAA